>CANHUK010000288.1 GCA_947463755.1 Chitinophagaceae bacterium | reverse complement strand
GAGATTGCTTTCATGATCATCCGATATGCAGAAGTGTTGCTCACCTATGCTGAAGCGAAGATCGAAGCGAACCAGATCGATGCGACGGTGTTGAGTGCGATCAATCAGGTCCGCGCGCGCGCCTATGGTGTGGGCGTTGCCGAAACGACACGTTACCCGGCCATTACGGCAACGGATCAGGCGACACTTCGATCAGTTGTGCGTCGCGAACGCAAGGTGGAACTGGCCGGCGAAGGATTGAGGCTGTTTGATATCCGTCGCTGGAAGATCGCCGACAAGGTGATGAACGGCATCTTGTTTGGCAAGGCATTGCAGCGTGGCATTTATAATACGTTGCCTAAACCGGTCATTGATGCCAATAGTACTCCGGATTATTCCTCATTCGCCGGTCTGGTGGCCACCGTGGGCAACTTTAAGATCATGGACAATCCCAGGGTATTCCAGCCGCACCATTATCTATGGCCGATTCCGCAGTCGGAGCTTGATGTCAACAAGAACACGGGATTTACGCAAAACACCGGATATTAACACCATCATGAAAATACCATACAAAACCCGCTTCGGCGGGTTTTGACTTTTTTAACGGGTTTACAACGCAGACAAGCACCATCATTCTTCTCAAACCTTTATATCTTCATCAGGTCAACCGTCTCCCCACCAAACACCGCTCCGCATGCCTGCCAACAAGAGCGCCATGATGCGCTACAACATCATTGATGACTGTCTGCGCAACAGCATGCGCCCCTATCCAACCATGGATCAGATACGGGAAAGGATCCAGTCGAGGCTGGATATTTCCATTTCCGAGTCCATGATCAACAAGGACATCGGTGAGATGAAAAAGCTTTACCAGGCGCCTATAAAGTACGATCGTACCCGCAAGGGATACTGCTATAAGGAGCCGGACTTCTCCATCCGGAAATTCCCGTTGCGGGAAGATGAGATCCTCGCGCTTGACCAGTCCATCGCGGTCCTTCGGCAGATCCGCGGGTCTTCGCTGTTTGCGCATTTTGAGAGCGCCATCAACAAGATCATTCAGGGATTCCGGATCTCAGAGATCACGGGGGGCAATGATCGGTCCTATATCCAGGTGGAGGAGCCGCTGGTATCTGAATCCAATGAATGGATCGAGCCGTTGCTGCAGGGCATCGTAGAGGGGCAGTTGTTGACGGTCGATTACAAGGGCTTTGGTAAGGATCCGAAACGGCATCCGTTCTCTCCCTATCTGCTCAAGCAATATCGCAATCGCTGGTATGTCGTGGGTCACTCGAAGCGGGGCAACCGGACGATGGTGCTGGCGCTGGACAGGATCGCCGCCATCGAACCATCCAGAAAGGGTGAGCATTTCAGGGACCCGGCCTTCGATCCGGAGCAGTATTTCACGCATTCATTCGGTATCACGCATTTGAGCGACCAGGAACCGGAGGAGGTTCGGTTGATGTTCACTCAAGGTCAGGCTCCTTATATTCTTTCTCAACCGCTGCACCATTCTCAGAAAACGGAGAAATTGGATTCCGGAGATATGATGGTCAGCCTCCGGGTGTTTGTTACGCAGGAGCTTGTCATGACCATCCTCAGCTATGGAGTCGGGGTGAAAGTGTTGTCTCCTGCTTCGCTTGTGGACAGGATCCGGGATATCTCTGAGGCCATGGCCCGGCAGTATTCCGAATGATCAAACTTTTTTCTACTCCACAAATACATGGCAATCCGGGGTTCGAATTTCGTATCGTCAATGTAACGATCACGAAAAAAACGAATGCCATGAGTTTCCTGAACATCGTACAGACCATGATGCCGCACCTCTTGGGGCCTACGGTCGAAAGGGATTGCCGATTTGTCAACACTTTTGAGGGCGAGAGTACTTACGAGGTGGGTTTCCTCAGTCCGGGCGGTGTGCGTATGGCCTTATTCGTGGTGCTCACGGATGCCTGTCTGCAGATGGCCGTGGAGCGGCGCTATCCTGGGATGACGTATAGCCATGAGGATGTGGTGTATTATATGCGTTATCGGGTGCTGGCGGTGCTGCCTTACCTCGAATCCTGCAACAAGAAAGGAACGGACTACGACCGGATCGCGGAGACGCTGTTTGGGAATGGTGAGGGGATGCGTGGTCGTCGGTTCGGGATTGCGTGATGCAGGAAGGGTTGACCGCTAGGAAACGAAGACGCTATGGGAACAGCCGGTTTGTACCGTGTCAGCAAGTTCGGTTCAACCCTCCTGCGGCTTGTTCAATCCTTCGATGATGCGGTTGACTTCTGTTTCCGTATCCCTGAGTTTGGCCTGGCAGAAGGCGATGAGGAGGGAGGCCCGGCGTACTTGTTCGGCGAGAAGATCTACCGATATCGTGCCGGACTCTATCTCTTGTGTGATGGTTGTCAACTCTTCGAAGGCCAACTCATAGGTCAAATTCGGTTCCATTTTTAGTTATTTTATTGATGATGCGTGTGTTCAGTTCTGAGTCCTTCAAGATTATATTTACGTCGTCTCCGGGGTTGAGGGCAGTGGCATCGGTCAGGATCCTGCCGTCCTTACGGAGGATGGCAAAGCCTCGTTTCAGGGCTTCTGCCGGGGAAGAAAGGCGAACGATCGTGGTCAGATGCGCCATATCGCGTTGACCCTGTTCGAGCTGATATCTGACTTGAAATTTGAGTTGCAGGATCTGTTGCTGCAGGGCATCCCGCCGGCGGGCGAGACTTTGTGGCGCGAGGGAAAGACCTGCGGAGGTAAATGTCAGTGCCTGCTGATGGGTTGAGATCCTCGACCGAACTGCATGGAGCAAGCGATGCAGGACCTGGTCGTTTTCTATTCGTTCCTCTTTTACTCGCTGCCTGATTCCTGCTGTCAGACGTTGTTCCATTTGTGATTGAATCCTTACTGATGCTTGAAGTCGCTGCTGGGCCCGAAGTATGATGCGTTGTTGGAATGACAACAGTTTTTCCTCGAAATTTCGATTGTGTGATATGATGGATTCGGCTGCTTCGGTGGGTGTTTTCGAGGCGGTGTGGGCCATCAGGTCGGTGATCGTCTCGTTGCGCAGATGGCCTATGCCCGTGAACACGGGGATGCTCAGTGCTGCTACTGCCCGGGCGACTTCATACTGGTCGAAGATCAGCAGGTCTGTCTGGGCACCGCCACCTCGGACGATGACCACGGCGTCGAAGGCATCGGGCATGGCTGCGATCTCGTGCAATCTGCGTACGATGGCGCCGACATTTTCCGGTCCCTGCACGAGGGTATCAAAGGGTGTGAGTTTAAAAGCAAAACCGTGTGACTGCGCCGTCAGGCTGTGCCTGAAATCCTCATAGCCCGCGGATCGTTCGGAGGCTACCACGGCTATCCGTTGGATGACCAGCGGCAGTTTCAGGGTGGCGTTCGTGGTTACATATCGATCGCCGACCTGCCACACATCCTGTGGGGCTTCGCGGAGGAGTCGTTCCAGGACGGCTTGTCGCTGTGCCTCTAGCTGGCCAAGCGTGAAGCGGGCGTCGATGTCCACCAGGGTGAGTTTCAGGCCGTAGAGGGCGTGGAAATCTACCCGCACACAGACGAGTACATGGATGTCGTTGCCGAAGCGTTGGCCGGTCTGTTGTTCGAATGCGCGGATGCGGGCTGCGCCTTCGGTCCAGGCAACGGCATTGACCTTGGCGAGCAGGTTCCGGTCGCCTTTTTCTACGAGGTCGAAATAATGAAAGCCTTTGGGGGCATGGAATTTATGGCTGGCGACATCCGCGAGCACCCAGTACGAGCGGTGACCGAAATGTTGTTCAACGGCGTTGCGGATGCCGGTGGTAAGGGCGGATAGACGTATGGGGGCGGAGGCGTCGATGGGGTTGGGGTTTACCACAAAGAAACGAAGACGCTAAGTTCCTGCAGAGAATTTCTGATCACCCGAAGTCATCTT
>CANHUK010000287.1 GCA_947463755.1 Chitinophagaceae bacterium | reverse complement strand
TAAATAGTGGATTTATATTCGATCGAAAACAACGTTTCTCACCGGCCGGTTTTGATCTTTTCCAGCAGCAGATCCCGGCTTGTTTTGCCGAGATGCTCCCTGCCTTCCAGGAATTGCTGGCGCACGGCAATGGCTGTCTTCTCGCGACTGTCCGGTGTCCAACCGGGTGGCATGAACAGCAACCTAAGTTTGTTGCGCAATCCGGGGGTGGATGCGACATCCCGGTAAAGGCTGATGCATTCTCCAAAATAGAAATCGATGAAATTGGTGACATCCATCTCCCGCGTGATGCCGTATTCTATTTTCACTTCATCCTTTTCATTCTGCAGGGTCCCGAAAATCCAGTCCCAAAAGGGCAGCAGTACGCAGAAATTCGTGTCCATATACAAAGGATTCTTTGCGTGGTGCACACGGTGATGCGAAGGGGTGATCAGGAATTTCTCCAGGATCCAGAGCTTTCCGTTTTTAAAGGCATCCTCTCCGGCGTGGATGAACGTGCCCCAGGTGCCATCGATCACCAGGATAATGGCCACCATCTCGGGCTGCACGCCGAAGATCATCAGCAATGGCACCTGGATGGCGGCGGTGTAATAACCTTCGGCGAAGAAATGCACCCAGGCAACGGTCATATTCATTTCCGCCGGCGCATGATGCGGGGAGTGCAGACACCAGAAGAGTCGCACACGGTGTGCAGCATAGTGCCAGATCCAGTAGGTAAGCTCCCACATCAGGTATGCATACAGCCAGCCGATCCAGCTGCGGTCAACTGTGAAGAGGGCGAAGCGCTGGAAATACTGCATCATCTCGATGTACACGAAGATGATGATCAGCTTGGACAGATATTCATTGAAGACCTTGGCGAGGAAATTGGATTTATATCTTCTGAAGAACTCCCGAATGAAGGCAGCATTTTTGATGCTTGTTAAGATGACCTTTATCTTTTCTCCAATACCTGCTGTGGCGAGAGATTGCTTCAACTGACGGCGCTTTTCACGAATATTTCGGAAAGGATTCAATGTAATGAAGAGCCGGATCATTTCCACCAATAGAAAGAAGGTGGTGAGGATGGACAGGATGGCCATCACCGATTGATAGTACATTTTCTTCTGAACAGGATCTGTCAGGTCTTTGAGATATCCCATCCCAAAGAAACTCTTCACGGATCCGTTGACGAAAGAATCAACCGTAACATAGATGATGGAGCAGGCAAATCCTATGAACAGGAGGTCTTCGATCTTACCCCAAGCTGATTTAAATCTTTGCATGGCAGGCATATATACAAACATAAGTGATTTGTAAAAATCACATGCCCTGATGCCTGCCTTTAGTCATTCATTTCATAGCGCACCGTGCATTTATGGCTTCATCTTTTAGCCGAGCTGATGCGTATCGTTGGATCCTCTACCCATCTTCCCTCTGGGCTTTTTTGCACGGGTGCAAAGGCGAAGTGCCAGCGCTGATCGCGGTAGGCCCTGGGCATCCTGACGAGGATCTCATTCCAGCCCTGCTTCAACGGAATTCGGGCAGGAGGGCGACTCCAGAAGAACTCCTCATCGGTATATGGGATCTCATTCGGTGGGAGGTACCAGGTTGCGTTCAGGTAACGATGCCCGCCGGGGTTCGACCACTGGGGACCGGGCAGTTCCCGGCCATTGATGAAAACGGCACCGCCATTTGCATCCCATTTGCCGTTCTGGGGAATGCCGCCGCTTCTTCGATTGCTTCGGGCAGCGGCCTCGAATCCAAGGATGGCATGCATCTCGCGGGGCGCCTCCGAATAAATATAACCTGTGAGATAGACGGTTTCATCCGGCACCACAGACAATGCCTTGGGATCTGTCCGGTTGCTCATTTGCAGGATACCGCCGGTAATGATCAACAACCTGCCTGTATCATTGGCGGGATCCAATTCCGGTGCGAAAGCCTGAAAAGCTGAATCTGTCGGTTTGCGACGATAAGGTCCTCTGAGGATCCATTCGCTGTTGCCGAACTGAACGTAGGGGAAATGCATAGCTGAGAAAAAGCGATCCCGATGCCTCGACAATCGACCTTCAAACTCCCTGAAATCTGCGTAGGCTGCAGTCCCTCGGGCAGGGAGTGCGTTGATGTATGTAAGATCATATCCAGGACGTCCGCACCAGGCAGCCTCACTGTACGTCAGCGCGCCCGGCCAAAGTGCGCTGTGCAGGGCGATCTTTGATTTGTCTTCGACCCGGACATCGGGCCATAGGCAAACGATGCCTCCGAGGGCGGCGGTGTCGCCCATGGGCCGGTTGCAGATCTGCTGGAAGAAGTATCGCTGCACCAGGCTGTACACATCGTAATTGTTCAGATACCCGAAGTATGAGTCGACATAAGGGTTTGAAGAGGTCCTTAACCCTTTTGTATTATCCTCGCGCCACAACTGTTCAATGGTTCCGGCCGATGGGGGGAGGCCCGGATTCCAGACCATCACCCGGCGGTTATTGGCCAGGACCTTGTCCGTCATGCGGCGGATGAACTCCTTCGGATTCGGTATCCTTACCTCATCGGATCCGATGTGAATGATCGGGCAATCGGCAGCCGGGATCTCCCGGCAGAATTCATCGATCAGGTTTTCCAGGACCTTCATCCCCTGTTCGGTTTCCATCTTAAACCCGAACGTCGGCTCGAAGTACTTGCTGTGGCCGGGCATGTCAAGTTCCGGGATGATGGTGATGCCGCGTTCCCGGGCATATCGGATCAGCTCACGGATGTCATCGAAACTGTAGGTGCTGTCGGGATCCCGGCCCGCTTCGCGGTTACGCGGATCGTTGAGTTGCGGATATCGCCGGCTCTGAGATCTCCAGGCGGGGTTGTCGGTCAGGTGCCAGTGAAAGGTATTGAATTTGTACCACGACAGCCGGTCGAGCTGTGCCTTCAGCAGGCTGATCGACTGGAAGTTCCTGCCATTATCGTGCATCATTCCGCGCAGGGGAAAGGCGGGCCAGTCGTAGATCCGGCAACCGGGGAGTTGCAGGGATCCGCCTGATTTCAGGATCAACTGCCGGACCGTCTGCACACCGTAATAGAAACCGGAAGCATCCTTTGCGCGGATGACAGCGCCCTGCCTTGAAACTTGCAACCGATATCCCTCTGAAGGAATGCCATTCGCTTCAGTACTTGTTAAAACGAGGGCGTTGGCGGGCGTCGAACGACCCGCTTCCGTTTTCAGGATGCGGTATTTTACAGCCATCCCGTCAAACATTTCCGTAAGAGATCGGATCGCACCGGCCGTCATCTCCTGATCGTTAGGGATAGCGATATTGACTTCTTTAGGCAGTACCCATTTGTCAGATGTCCATGCAGCTTCCCTTGGGAATGGGATCAAAGCAGCGGGTGCGGAGGTGAGGATCTCCATCCGGTGTGGCGACTTCCAGCCATCATTGGTCATCGCCGGCTGTGAGCGGGCAACAAAGGCCGTGAGCAGAAGCAGGAACAGACAGATGATGTAAGCGCGCACGTATTTCTTGCAGGGCATGACAAGCATACCGGGTAACATGTTGATCATACCATTCATATTTACTTTCCGGTCATACGACAAGATCCCCTAACCGATGATACAAGCGCACATCAACATTACACCGCGCACTCATATTTATTTGTCAGACTCCGGGTATGCGGATAAGTTACGCAAAAGTTATTGTACGACCATACCCGTGGCGGATGGAACCCGGTCGAAGAAGGAGATGGCATCCAACTCTGCATGCAATCTGGCATATTGCTGCGCTGTAAGTGTGGTCAGCGGAAGACGGCAGGGGCCGAGATCCCAGCCGAGCATCTTCATGATGGCCTTTTGGGCGGGCACTGAAGGGTAACGGGCGAAGATGCGGATGACCTCCACCATGAAGGCATGCTGTTCCATGGCGGACAGGGTCTCCCGATCTTCGAAGAG
>CANHUK010000286.1 GCA_947463755.1 Chitinophagaceae bacterium | reverse complement strand
CGCCGATCACCCTGATCTCTTTTGCCATGGTAATGACACGTCCGCTTTCCACCACTTCGTCTGCTTCGACAACAGGCAGGTGCACGCGCGCTGTGGTATTGGCAGGCACAGTCACGGATACGACCAGTGCACCCTCTTTCAGTTTCCAACCGGAGGCGGCCTTGCCGTAATTGGTTTCCAGGGTGGCTTCGGCATGGGTGAGTTTGCCACCGAGATGAGGTTTTATGACCAGTCGCTTGTAGCCCGGGACTTCTTCATCCGTGTCGAGTCCGGCCACTACGCGGTACATCCAGTCGCCGATGGCGCCATAAGCGTAGTGGTTGAAGGAGTTCATAGAGGGCACTTCAAAACTTCCGTCCGGCTTGATACCATTCCAGCGTTCCCAGATCGTCGTGGCGCCCATCTTCACGGGATACAGCCAGGACGGATAGGTCTCCTGCATGAGCAGGTTGAAGGCCACGTCTGTATGACCGAATCGGGAGAGGACAAAACAAATATAAGGCGTGCCCAGAAAGCCCGTGGTGATATGGTTTCCGTAACTTTTTACATTTTCTGCCAGCCGGTCTGCCGCCTGCTGCCGCAGCTCTTCGGGTAACATATCGAAATGCAGCGCCAGCGTGTAGACCGTTTGTGTGTTGGAGGATACCCGTCCGTTGGGAGAAACATATTCGCGGTTGAAGGCCTCCTTAACCCGGTTCAGTAATTGTTCATAATAGACGATGTCTTTATCGTTGCCGAGCACTTTGGCAGTTTTCAGCATGAGCGATACCGAGTAGCCGTAGAAGGCCTGTGCCAGCAGGTGTTTATCCGAAACAGCTGCGCGACCGGAATTGTCATCTCCCATGGTGTAGAACAGCCAATCCCCGAAATGGGAGCCTGTATTCCAGAGGTCGTTCTTCGATTGTTTCTCCATGTAGTCGACCCATGCCTTCATGCTTTCATACTGATCCTGAAGGATGCGCTTGTCGGCATAGGCGAGGTACATCGTCCAGGGAATGATGGTAGCCGCATCGGCCCATCCGCAGGCGGCGGCGTTTTTGTCCCCCAGTACATTCGGTACGACATGGGGTACGGCACCGTTGGGGAGCTGATCTGCGCTCAGGTCTTTCAGCCATTTGGCGAAGAAACTATTGACGTTCATGTTGAAGGTAGCGGTACGTGCGAACGCTTGTGCATCACCTGTCCATCCCAGCCGCTCATCGCGCTGTGGGCAGTCGGTCGGCACATCCAGGAAGTTGCCGCGCTGCCCCCATTGGATATTATGTTGCAGCTGATCGATCAGTGCATTGGAGGATGTAAAGGTCCCTGTCGGCTGCATGTCTGAATACAACGCAATGGCTTCGAAATCCTCCGGACGGAGGGCACCTTCGTAGCCCTGTACGCGGATATACCGGAAGCCCTGGAAGGTGAAATGCGGCTCGAAGGTTTCAGTGCCTTCGCCGCTGAGGATATAGGTGTTCTCCTGTTTCGCGGAGCGCAGGTTGGTGGTGTAGAAATTACCGGCCTTGTCGAGTACTTCTGCATGGTGAATGCGGATCGTATCACTTCGCTTACCCCTGACCGTTAGTTTTACCCATCCTACGAGGTTCTGTCCGAAATCGATCACTTTTTCTCCCACTGGCGTGGTGATCACCTTCAGCGGCTTGAAGGTCTCCTGCCGGCGTACGGATTCGTTTCGGGTGGACACGAGGGTGGGCGTCTTGCCGGTAAATGGCTTGACGCGCACCCATTGGCGGTCGTCATAGCCGGGGCTGTCCCAACCTTTTTTGGTGAGCTGGTGGTCGATGGTTTCGCCGTTGTAGATCTCCGAATCTCTGATCTCTCCATCGGCAGATGTCCAGCTATCATCACTCAAGATCCGTTCGCGGCTGCCATCGGTGTATTCGATCTCGAGTTGGAAAAGCAGGGCGATCTCCTGGCCGTAGACATTATTCTGTCCGGGGAAGCCGATATAGCCCCGGTACCACCCGTTGCCCAGTATGGCTCCCACGACGTTATCGCCGGTTGAAAGCATGTTTGTGACATCGTATGTCTGGTATTGCACGCGTTTGCCATAGGCGGTCCATCCGGGCGTGAGGCAGGCGTCTCCCACGCGTTTACCGTTGATATGGGCCTCATACATACCGAGCGCGGTCACGTAGGCGGTGGCTTGTCTTATCTTTTTCGCGGTCCTGAAGGCCTTACGCAAATATGGGCTGGGTTGACCGGTAGCGGATTCAGTGAATCCGGGACGGATCCATTGGGCGAACCAGTCGGAAGGGGAGAGGAGGCCTGTCTGCCAGAAGGCCGGTTTGCTCCAGGCGGATACCTGTCCCTGGTTGTCCCATACCCTGACCTGCCAGTAGCGTTGTTGACCGGATCCCGCGGCTGGTCCGCTGTATTCCACATGTACGGAGGCATCGGTTTCCATGCGACCACTCTGCCAGATGATGCCGCGTCCACTGACGAGCGCTCCGGGGTTGCCGGCGACCCTTACTTCGCAGGCCGTTTGCCGGATGCCACGGCGCGGCGATTCCAGCTGCCAGGAGAACCTGGGTTTCAGGGTCTCAATACCCATGGGGTTGATGAGGCTTTCGGTGCGCAGCTGCAGCACGCTCAGCTGTGCGCGGATGGGTTGGAGCAGGAGCAAGCTGATGGCCAGGAGCACAATGCTTTTCATGATGGCTGATTTACCTCCTGAAAGTACGTCATCCGGTTCCGAATTCCATCCTGACCGGTTGGGAGGCGCGGGTGATTTTTTCAGTGTGACACTCCTCCGTAACTTGAGGAAGTCATAAACCAAGAAGCATGATCAGGTGCCTGTCATTTCTGTTGTTGTTATTGTTTGTATCTACGGCTATCGTGAGATCCCAAACCGGGCAGGTACCCAACCGCCACGCCCTGCTGATCGCACCGGGTGGGTATGCTCCTGAGTCCGGTTGGTCGCCCACCTCGGGACGATCCGACCTTCAGCAATTTCGTCGCGCCATCGCCCGCCATGGTTTCGATACCCTGAAATGGGTTGCCTCGCTCCAGGGTCCGGAGGCCACTGCCATGGGTATGCGTGCGGCTTTGACGGGAATATTGCGCAGTGTTTCGCCCGGCGATGTGGTGCAGATCTACTTCTCGGGTCATGGCGCCCGGATCATGGATGACGACGGCGACGAGGCAGACGGCTACGATGAGGCCCTCGCGGGATGGGATGCACCGGCACCTGGCCGTAGTGTCAGTGACCTGGCCCTTGCCGATCGTTATCTGCGGGATGACGAATTATGGCGGACGATCGACAGTCTGCGGCGGAAACTCACTGCCGCCGGACATGTCAGCCTCTTGATAGATGCAGGATTCCTGCGGTCGTCCTGTATGGGTACAGCCTTTGCCAGGGGCGGTGCCGTCAGTCTGGAGTCGGAAGGATATCGCCCCGCTGCAGGCCCCGCTGCTGATCCGGAGGCGCTGTTCACGGAAGGGGGGGATGGCAACCTCCCTGAAACCGGGTTGGCGCCCTGGCTGGTGATCTCTGCCGCGGGCTCCTCGGGTTGCGGACTGGAGTGGCGCGACGGACAACAGCGGTCTGTCGGGTTGTTGACAGCGGCACTGCTGCCCTGTATCGACCGTCTTCCGGGCGGCCTGACCGGTATGGGCTTGTTCCGGCAATTGCAGGCTGTGATGTATCGCATGCTGCCGGGGCCGTTACCCGTTGCTGAAGGTGACGGACTGGAACGTCCATTCTGGGGCGGACGCTACCGGGCAGCCGGGTCGGATGCAGGTGTAACCAGGATCGAAAAAGATGGAAGCCTGCGGCTGGATGCCGGATGGGCGACCGGCTGGAGCGACAGCAGCCGGGTAGCGATCTATCGGGCCGGGACGAAGCCCGGACCGGCTGTTCGGCCGCTGGCGACGGGAGTGATCTCCCAGTCCAACCCGGAGTCGGCACGGATCATGGG
>CANHUK010000285.1 GCA_947463755.1 Chitinophagaceae bacterium | reverse complement strand
CCAGAGGGGACCAAAGTTATCTTCCGACCACTTGAAATGAGCCGTGTCATAAGGAAAAGTGTTACCGAAACCGGATGTGTTCAGTTCACGAACTACTGATCCCGGCTTTACGCCGGACATCCGCTTCAGCTTCTCCGCCTGAGATTCTGTCAGGTTCAGACGATACGTTCCGGGTGTGCCTGGAACACTGCTGAAATCACGCTGTTCAGGATCATCAGGATCGACATCCATCTCCTCCGTCAGAAATTCAACAGGCAAACTGGCATTGCCCTCCATCGTCACCAACCAGGGAGAGAGGGACATCTCGGGAGCATCGGAAAGTTTTCCATCGATATAAACGACCCCATCCCTGATCTCAATGGTATCCCCTGCAATGGCCACGCAGCGTTTGATGAAATTTTCACGCTTATCGACCGGCCTAACCAGAATATCATCGCGTTCGGCAAGGAGCATTTCTCGGGTGCCACCACGAGACTCCGTCATACGCAGGTAGTCATAATAATTGATCTCCGACTGAAACTCACCGATGACCGTATCACCTACCGGATAGTTGAAGACAACCACGTCATTTCGTCTGACCGGCTGTTGCAGGTACCGCTTGTACGGGAGAGATATCCATTCAAGGTATGAACGGGTGTTTACAACCGGGATGGTATGATGCACGAAGGGGAAGGACAGGGGTGTGTTTGGAACGCGCGGACCATAGGCCGTCTTACTAACAAAAAGGAAATCCGAAACCAGCAGGGTCTTTTCCATGGAACCCGTGGGGATGGTATAGGCTTCGAAAATAAATAACCTGATGATGGTTGCTGCCACAGCAGCGAACACCAGTGCGTCCACCCATTCTCTGAAGGCAGATTTGCGATAGCTTTTTACGATATTCCGGCCTCCGTAACGCTCACCACCCGAGAAACCTAAATATGGCAGATAGAGGAAAGGCAGGAACACCGCCAGCGCGTGATGCAAAAGAGAAAATCGCCCGAACTGTTCCACGAACAGGATGATCATCCAGATGGTGATGAACTGGCCCGCGATAGGTATGAATTGAAGAAAGAACCAGTAAGGCTTGAGTCCCAGCAATCTGGAAATTTCCAATGTATTGTAGAAAGGGACAAGGGCCTTCCATGCTGGTATTCCCGCTTTCCTGAACATGCCATACAGTCCGACATGAAAACCCAGTGTTCCTATGATGAAAAGAATGAGACCCCAACCCATGCTGAAATTGTATTTATATGACCAAATGTACACCAAATCAGGGGCACATCATAGCCATGCTTTATAATTGAATTGGACACCCCCTGTCGATCTAAAGGGCATCAAGCCTCAGGCATGACATGTGCCCTCACATCTGCCAGGGTTATGTTCTTACCGGAGAGGATGATGAGCCTTTCCACAACGTTCCGAAGTTCCCGGATATTGCCGGTCCACCGAAACCTGACCAGGGCGTCGAGCGCATCCTTTTCTATATTCTTCTTCGCAATGCCGTATTCAAGGCAGATTTGTTCCAGGAATCTGTCCACCAGCAAAGGAATATCCTCCCGACGTTCATTAAGGGAGGGTACTTGGATCGGTATCACATTGAGACGATGATAGAGGTCCAACCGAAACCTTTTTTCTTCGATCTCTTTGATTAGATCCTTATTCGTTGCACAGACGACGCGAACATTCACCGGAATCTGCTTCTCCCCGCCGACCCTGGTGATCTTTCCGTCCTGCAGGGCACGGAGGACCTTGGCCTGCGCATCCATACTCATATCTCCGATCTCGTCCAGAAAAAGGGTGCCGCCATTGGCCTGCTCGAATTTACCGATCCGCTGCTTGATGGCCGAGGTGAAGGCTCCCTTTTCATGCCCGAACAATTCACTTTCGATCAGTTCTCCGGGGATGGCTGCGCAATTGACTTCTACGAGGGTATTTTTTGCGCGCTGACTTTTTTCATGCAGCCATCGGGCGACCAACTCCTTCCCCACTCCGTTCTCTCCGGTGATCAGCACACGGGCATCGGTTGGCGCCACACGGTCGATCGTTTCCTGAATGCGCCGTATGGCGGGTGAATCACCGATCATCTCTTCGATCCGGTGTGCCTTGCGTCTGAGGACGGTAACATCCTTGAGCAGCGTGCCCTTGTCGAGCCCATTGCGAATGGTGATGAGCAGACGATTCAGATCAGGCGGCTTGGAAATATAATCAAAGGCTCCCTTTTTCACGGCTTCCACCGCGGTTTCGATATTTCCATGGCCGGAGATCATGATCACAGGCAGGTCAGGATGTGAAACAGAAACGCGATCCAGAAACTCAAAACCATCGACCTTGGGCATCTTGATGTCACACAGGACCATGTCAAAGGTCTTTGACTCGAGTTTCCGCAGGCCTTCCTCGCCATCAACAGCCTCTTCGATGCCAAAGCCCTCATAAGAGAGGATTTCCTTCAGGGTATTACGGATCGCCCGTTCGTCGTCTATGATCAGGATGTTCGCCATGCGCCAATATTAAGGGTAAATTCAGAGGTGGGATCCCGTTTTTCAACTCCCGGAATAAATTTAGCATTTTATAGGGAGCCTTGGCATACATCAACCTGGTCTGCTGTCACAATTGCACAGACCAGTGTATCCCGGACATCCGGATCATCTGCGCAGCACCACGCCCCCCACCCAGTTGCGAAGCGGTGCCGGGTTGAAAAATCGCCTGCCAAAGGCGTTAAGGTCGTTACCAAGCGAATAGCTGGCATTGAGCAGGTTGTCACCTGCAATGAAACCTTCCAGTTCCAGCTTGCCCACACGGCCTTTCCAACCAAGCCGGCCACTGAGTAACCGGTAGGCCGATGCAAAGGCATCATTGGCATCGGTGAGCGGCAGGCTGTCCGTATACTGATGAGTCATTGTCAGATACAAACCACCAGGTATGGTCAGATCGAATCCTGCGGTCATGTTTGTGCGCGGAACACCCGTCAATCGCTTGTTGTTCAATGAAGTTGAACCGGATTGGTATGCCCCGAAACGGAAATCAGATCGGGTGAGGGAGACCCATGTTTTCAACTGCAATAAACCCTTTGGCAGGTTTCGGTGTACCGGATAGGCCTCCACGAATCCCTCCAAACCTTGCTGCAGGATCTCACCGGCATTAAGGAAAAACTCCGCACCCGCAGCGTTTGTCCTCCGCACGATCGCATCCCTGAGATCAAATCGAAACCAGGTGATGTCATACTGCAGCCGGTTCTTTAGTACAGACCCCTTGATACCGGTCTCGCGACTCCACCCCCGCTCGGCCTGAAGGCCTGTTGAAAACCCACCCGCGGAGGGGCGTACTTCAGCCAGTGACGGCGCTGAGAAACCACGCGTGATCGAGGCATGCCAGGCCGCCCGCTGACCCAAAGTTCGGAGTAGCGCCAGCCGTGGAACCGCCTGAGGTTTGAAATCTATTGCATCTATTTGATATTCAGGCTTTCCAATTGTTCTACTAATGCGATAGTTGAATTGATTGACACTAATGCCCGCTTGTATCGAGAGTTTCTTTGTTAATCTGTAATCCGCCTGAGAGAATAGGAAAGCCTGAAGTGAGCCGGCCTGATCCCTGACCAGATTGGCGTCTGGTACACCGGCCTTGTTACCCGTGCTGTCGATCCGATAAAACCCACGCTGCCATTCAAATCCCGACTGCCAGACCAGCGGACGGTTCAGCCATTCACCCTTCCATTTCGCCACCGAACGCAACCCCAGGTTGAGTTCACGCCGCTTTTCGTAATTGGTGATGAACGGATTTCGGAAGTCTGTGTAGGCAAAAGTCAGGGAATTCATCCAGGACCAGTGCGTATCAAACTGACGGGTATGGGAGATGCCTGAGATGACCGACCTGTTCCGTATGCCGGCTTGCTGACTCACGGCCCCTGGCAGAGCCGGTGTGGCTGGTCTGGCCTGCCGGGGATTGGCCT
>CANHUK010000284.1 GCA_947463755.1 Chitinophagaceae bacterium | reverse complement strand
GATGGTTATATTTATATTTCGCTGGACAACCGCGGCACGCCGGCCCCCAAGGGCAGTGCCTGGCGGAAATCGATCTACCGGAAGATCGGGGTCGTCAATATCCGCGATCAGGCCATGGCTGCGAAGGAGCTCCTCAAACGTACATACATGGACACGTCTCGTGTGGCGGTCTGGGGTTGGAGCGGTGGTGGTTCTGCCACCCTGAACCTGATGTTCAGGCATCCTGACATTTACAAGACGGGCATCTCCATTGCCGCGGTCGCCAATCAGCTGACCTACGATAATATTTATCAGGAACGCTACATGGGATTGCCTTCCGAAAACCGGGCCGATTTCATCGAAGGATCACCGGTTACCCATGCACGTCATCTGCGTGGAAATCTGTTGTATATCCATGGCACGGCGGATGATAATGTGCACTACCAGAATGCAGAGCTACTGATCAATGAGTTGGTCCGCCACGGCCGTCTGTTCAGTTTCATGGCTTATCCCGGTCGTGCGCATGGCATCCGAGAGGGAGAGGGTACTACAGCCCATCTCCGGAAGTTGTGCACGGATTTCCTTCGCCGGCATTGTCCCCCGGGCGCCAGATAATATAACTACAAATACAGAGCCGGATGCATTGGCTGTACTAAAGCCCGCATCCGGCTCACGGTTACGTATAACCGAAGATATTGGTCAGGATCCCTGTTTCCACATGGCTGCGAAATGCTTATGGAAATGGGGGATCGTTTCGATGCCTTTGTGGAAGTTGAAGATATCGTATTTCTCGTTGGGGGAGTGCAGGTTGTCGCTGTCCAGTCCGAAGCCCATGAACACGATCTTGATCCCCAGTTCCTGTTCGAACAGTGCGCAGATGGGGATGCTACCGCCGCCGCGCACAGGTATCGGGGCTTTGCCGAAGGTATCTTCGATGGCTTTTGCCGCTGCCTGATAGGCGATCGAATCAACAGGCGTCATGTAGGGCTCGCCGCCGTGGTGTTCTTCGGCCTTGACGGTTACGCCCGCCGGGGCGATGCTTCGGAAATAATTCAGCAGTTTCTCTGTGATCACTTTGGATGACTGGTTGGGGACCAGGCGTGCCGAGATCTTGGCCGTCGCCTTGGAGGGCAGGACGGTCTTGGCACCTTCTCCGGTATAGCCGCCCCAGATGCCATTGACCTCAAGGGTCGGCCGGATGCCGGTGCGTTCGTTGGTGGTATAGTCTTTTTCGCCCCAGACGGCATCAATGCCCAGGTCGTTCTTGAATTCCTCCTCGTCGTAGGGAGCAGCCGCCATCATCCGGCGTTCCTCAGGCGTAGCCTCGACCACGTCGTCATAAAATCCGGGAATGGTGATGTGGTTGTTTTCGTCGTGGCAGGACGCGATCATTTTAGCGAGGATGGTGGCGGGGTTGGCAACGGCGCCGCCGTAAACGCCGCTGTGCAGGTCGCGGTTGGGGCCGGTGACTTCCACTTCAATATAACTCAGGCCCCGGACGCCGATGTCGATCGAGGGATTTTCCATGCTGATCATGGCCGTATCGCTGATCAGTACGACATCCGCCTTCAGCAGGTCCTTGTGATCTTTTACGAAATGCGCGAGGTTAGGGGATCCGATCTCTTCTTCACCTTCGATGCAAAATTTGATATTGGTGCAGAGGGAGTCTGTTTGCATCATGGTTTCCAGGGCCTTGACGTGCATGTAGAACTGTCCTTTGTCGTCGCAGGCGCCTCGGGCGTAGATCTTACCATCCTTGATGACCGGGTCGAAGGGACCGCTGTGCCAGAGTTCCAGCGGATCGGGGGGCTGCACGTCGTAGTGGCCGTAAACGAGGACCGTTGGCAGGGCGGGATCGATGATGCGCTCACCATACACGATGGGGTGACCGGGGGTCTGGTGGAGTTCGGCGCGTTCGGCACCGGCTTCGAGCAGACGGTCGCGCACGGCTTCCGCACAGGCGACCATATCTGCCTTGTTTTCGCTGCGTGCGCTGATGGAGGGGATCCTCAGCAGGGCCAGCAGTTCTTCCAGGAACCGGTCGCGATGCTGTTCATGATAAGACTTCCAGGTTTGCATGACATTGATTTTATGATGGGCGGGGAACCTGCCGGCAGTCCGCAGGATACATAATGCAACATTGACATATTCTGCCGGTTAAGGATCTCCGTCCTTGTTTTATTTATTTTCTTTTTATTAAATTCATCCTACGATTGCAAGTCATCATCAGCCTTCATCGACCCGACCGACCATGAGCGGAAGGTGTCGTTGGAGGCTGAGCCTATTTTGGACCTGACCGATCCATGGTTGATGGGATTATTTACCGGCTGCCAGCAGTCGTTGTTCGACGAATCCCCAGTTCACTACCCGGAACCAATTGTCGACATATTCGGCCCGTCTGTTCTGGTATTTGAGATAATAGGCGTGTTCCCAGACATCGAGTCCCAACAGCGGGGTGCCCTTAATGGGGGAGATATCCATCAGGGGATTGTCCTGGTTCGGGGTGGAGCCGATCTGCAGGGTATTTTTGGTATCCAGATACAACCAGGCCCATCCGCTGCCGAAGCGGGTCATGGCGGCTTCGGTCATTTTCTTTTTAAAATTATCATAGGTACCGAATGCCGTGTTGAGTGCTGTGGAAAGTTTGTCCCCGGGTTGTTGTCCGCCGGAGGGGGTCATGGATTTCCAGAACAGTTCATGATTATAGTGACCTCCGCCGTTGTTGCGCATTTTTTCGGAGTATTTGGAGATGCCGGCGAGGAGTTGTTCCAGGGAGGTGCCTGGGGCGACTTTTTCGGCGGTCATGGCATCTTTGAGATTTTTTGCATAGGCGGCCGCGTGTTTGGAGTAGTGTAACTCCATCGTCTGCGCATCGATCACGGGTTCCAGGGCGGCATATCCGTAGGGAAGGGGTGCCTGATCAGCCGGGTGTGGCTGGATCTGTCCGGCCTGCGCGGGCATCCATCCTGCGGCGAGCTGGCTGGCGGTAAGGGCGAGGCTTCCCTGCAGGGTTTGCTTGAGGAATCGTCTTCTGTCCGACATGGGATGTATTTTATTTGAAGTTAGGTCAAATCATCATGCGGCCGGTTTTGTCCGGCGTTTCGGGAGCATCGCTGCCAGTCGCCGGAAGCCCCGGTGGTAGAATTCGTTGCTGAAGAGCTGAGCATCGTTCATGGCCTTCCAGGTGAGCCAGATGCCGATCGGCATGAGCAGGAGGGTAGACATCCACATGCCGCCCATCGGGGTCATTGCATCCTGTTTGGATAGTTTTTCTCCGAACATATTTGTAACATGGAAGACGAGGAAAAAGACGACGGCAATGACCAGCGGCATGCCCAGGCCGCCCTTCCGGATGATGGATCCCAGGGGGGCACCGATCATAAAGAGGACGAAACAGGCCAGTGAGAGGGAAAATTTCTTGTGGAATTCAATGAGCGTGTAGCGCATTTCGCGGCGCCGCAGGTCGTTTTCCGGGGCGATGACATCCAGTGATGACTTGATGAGGTTCATCCGGTCTACCGCGCGCTGCCAGGCCAGGTTGTAGGTGCTGTCGGGCAGGTAGTCTTCGTAACGTTTGTGGGCCGGATCGACCTTGGGGGCAGGGGAGGAGGCCTTCCATCCGCTGTCGATGAACCGGCCGGTCAAAAAATAACTGCTGACTTCCCGGTTCACCCGTTCCGCGACCTTGTCGCTCGTGGTCTGGTCGAGTGAATCCGCTGTCTTCCGCAGCTGGCGGACATTGAGCATCATGTAGTTGCCCTTGAACAGGCTGTCGGGCGTCTTGAGCACTTCGAAGCTGCTGAGATCGAACACTTTGCGATAGTGCTTGAAGCCCATCCGGTAGAATTCGGTTTCTACGGTGGCATAACCTCCGCGTTCCTGGTATCTCCAGCCATTTTCTAGGTCGAATTGCAGGAATTTCTTGTCTTCGCTCATTTTCATTTCGCCTTTTTCGG
>CANHUK010000283.1 GCA_947463755.1 Chitinophagaceae bacterium | reverse complement strand
GTGGACGCCACCCTCTGGGACATCATTTTCGACCGGCAGGAACAGGAGCGAATATCAGCAGCGGCCTCACCGGTGGATATGGCAACCCTGTACTTTTCGTTGAAGGAATCCTATTACAAGATGCAGCACCCCCTCACCCGCAGGTTCCTGGATTTCCTCGACGTCAGGGTAGAAGAAGGACCGGCAGGATTGATCATCAACAGATTGAAAGCATTACCGGAAGCGGCCCCGGGGCATCGCACCGGCCATCTGCGCACGACGGATTTTGTGGTCACATGGGTGCTGGCAGAACCTTGAACGGATCACCCGATCCTGAGACGAGGACCGGAAGTTGTTAAGAAAGAAATATCAGGATCACACACGAGCGGGCCGGCATTCGACGCCGCGGATGTTCTCCAGCTGGGAGACGCATTCAATGCGGCTTCGGCGCGGGATGCCGATCCTGAGCAGGCAGAACAACTGCATTTCCTGCCGGATGACACTGCAGCCATGTCGCTTCACCACCATCATGACTTCATTCATGAGGGTGTAGTCGAATTCCACTTCATATTGATCTTCGATGGGTCGCTCCACGCTGGGTCCGACCTGTAGGGCGAAGGCCGCTGCCGTTTTGTAGGCGTTGATCAGTCCGGGGACGCCAAGGAGCGTACCCCCGAAATACCTGACCACGACCACGGCCGCGTCCACAAGCCGTCGGCTATCGATCTGTCCGAGGATGGGCCGGCCGGCGGATCCGGAGGGTTCTCCGTCATCCGAGGCCCTGAAGCGATTGCCGTCAAGCCCGATGCGGTAAGCGAAACAATGATGAACGGCCTTGGGATGCTCCCGCTTCAGTTCCTTCAAGCGCTCCTTGAACGTATCTTCATCGGTCATCGGAAAGGCAAATCCGATGAATCGGCTGCCGCGGTCGGTGAATTCGGCCGAAGACTCCTGACCCAGTGTCAGATAGGAGATGGTATCCGGGCCGTATGGGTTATCCATTCATAAAGGTTTCGATAATATCCTGATCGATGTGTACGCAACCGGCCGGTTCCCCGAAGATATGACCGGGTTCCGGGTATCCGTCCGGACAGCGCTTATCTGTCGCCGTTATCCTTCGGACTTCATCCCACTGTCCCGAATCCAGGAATGATCCCAGCAGCTTCCGCCCGCCCTCCACTAAGATGCTCTGGATGCCGGCGGCATGCAGTCCCTTAAGCATAGCCGGGACCAGGTCCGCCGACGGGGGCAGGCGAAGATAACTCAGATGCCCGTCTGATCCTTCACGCAGGGTGTTGCAGATGATCACAGGCACCTGGCGGTCGAACACCTTGTGTGCCGGATCCAGCCGGAGATTTGGATCCAGGATGATGCGCACAGGCTGGCGGGGGGATGGTAGCGGTCGCACGGTCAGCAGGGGATCATCGGTTTCGACGGTACCCGCGCCCACCATGATCGCCGCCTCCTCATAGCGCCACTGGTGAACCAGGGCGCGGACCGCCTCACCGGAGATCGACATCCGACTGGGTCCCGGGCCGGCGATCATCCCATCCGCCGTCCTGGCCCATTTTAAGATGATGTAGGGACGGCCCTTTCGGTGAAAGGTAAGGAACCTTCTGTTCAGGCTTTCCGCCGCTTCCGCCAGCACGCCGAGCCGCACCAGTACACCGGCAGACTGCAGGATTTCAATGCCCCTTCCTGCCACTAAGGGAAAAGGGTCGCGGATGGCGATGACCACTTCCCGGATCCCTTCGCGCAGGATCCGGTCAGCACAGGGCGGTGTACGGCCGTGATGTGCACAGGGCTCGAGCGAAACGAAAAGTGTAGAGGCTGGGATCAGGTGTCGGTCTTGCGGACGGACAGCGTCAAAGCAATTGACTTCCGCATGCGGGCCTCCGCATATCTGATGATATCCCTCACCGATGATCCGATCCCCATGAACCAGGATGGCGCCCACCATCGGATTGGGGGCGGTATGACCCAGTCCGTGACGGGCAAGTTCCAGACAGCGGAACATGTATCGTTCATCGGCATTCATCTGCATCTGCGCGCACAAAGATAACGATTGGTTCAGGGCTTTCGGGCCCTCACCATGCGATCACGACCCGACAGGTCCCGGCGTGCTTCAATTTCTTGATAACCCCTTGCACGGAACAGCGCGACCACCGCATCTGACATGGTTTCCTGTATCTCCACGAATACCTGCCCGCCCTCCGAAAGTTTCTGCAGACCGAGTGCAGCGATGCGATGATAGAACAGCAGGGGATCCGGACCTGCAACAAACAACGCCAGGTGAGGCTCCCAGTCGATGACGTTCGGACGCATCCCGATACGATCTTCCTCAAGCACATACGGCGGATTGCTGACGATGATATCCACATCGGGTATAGATGTCAATGCCCCGTCATCCAGCACATCGAGGTGCAGGAAATGAACGTCTGTATTCAGTGAACGCGCATTCTCCCGGGCCACGGCCAGGGCGCTGTCGCTGGCGTCGAGGCTCCAGACAGATGCATCTGGCATCCTTGATCTCAGCGCAATGGGGATGCAACCGCTGCCGGTGCCGATGTCGAGGATGCGCCATGGAGCGGTTCTTTCGCTGTATCCTTCCTTCACGTCAGATACCACCCAGTCCACCAGCTCTTCCGTTTCCGGACGGGGGATCAATACGCGTTCATCGACATAAAATCTCATGCCCATGAACCAGGCTTCGCCCAGGACATACTGCAGGGGGCGCCAGGCCAAGAGTTCGCGGAGGTGATGATCGAGGCGGGACAGGCTTTCAGTGTCGGGGACCGCTTCCGGATGCATACGACAATATTCGCGGCTCCATCCGGTGACGTGTTCGAGGACCCAGTCTGACATTTGGGCGGACTCCCGCGGTCCGTACAACGGATCGAGTGCATGGCGGAGCCGTTGGCGGAGGCTGTGGATGGAAGCGTCGGATGACATGCAGGGCTCAGTTCTTGTCGACGGACAGCACCGTGCGGGCGCCGAGCTCCCTGGCCACACGCATGACGGCCACGACATCGTCGATGGGCACGGTCCGGTCGGCGTTGATCACGATCGTCGGGATCTCCGTTTTTTCCTTGTCGATGGCCGGTTGCAGGGCCTCCTTCAGCTGTCCGACCTCGACCTTTGCCTGTCCGACATAGTACTGCTTCTCCGCATCGATCGACACCACCACATTCTGCTTGGCCTTGGTATCGCTCTTCGACTTGGGTTGAGAGAGCTTGATGACATTGGGATTCGCCAGGGTGGACACGATCAGGAAGAACATGAGGAGGATGAACAGGATGTCATTCAAGGCATCTGTGAACACTTCGGCTTCTCCCTGGGATTTCTTACGGAGTCTCATGGTTTCCTCACTTGGTGGGCTCCTGAAGGATATCTAGGAAGTCAGCGGCGGCAGCTTCCATCTTATTGGCGGTCTTGTCGATCTGCGTGTGGAGGTAACTATGGCCCAGGAAGGAGATCAGACCGATGAGCAGGCCTGAAATGGAGGTCACCAGCTTCACATAAAGGCCTCCGGCGATGGTATTGAGTACGAACTCACCGGTGGTATTGATGTCGAAGAAGAGTTGCATGAGGCCCGCCAGGGTACCGATGAACCCAAAAATGGGGGCGGCCCGTGAGATGACACTCAGTACGCTGAGGTTCCTTTCGAGGTTGTACATCTCAAGCTGTGCAACACTTTCCATGCTTCGTTCGATGGCATCGATGGGCTTGCCGATGCGCTGGATGCCTTTATCGATCACCCTGGCCACGGGATTGGGCGTGTTGCGGGCCACTGAACGGGCGGCAGATATATTGCCGGAGGTAATATGATCGCGCACCATAGGCATGAAGCTGTCATCCAGCGACAAGGCTCTTCTGATCGCGATGTTGCGTTCTATGAAAAAGAACAGCGCCAGCACGAAGAGGACGGCCAGCGGGATCATCAGCGGGCCACCCGAAGCGAGGATATCCCAGAGGTGC
>CANHUK010000282.1 GCA_947463755.1 Chitinophagaceae bacterium | reverse complement strand
GACACTTTCGCGCCACCAATGATGGCGGTGAAGGGTTTTTCTGATTGGTGCAGTACTTTTTCAGCGCTGGCGACCTCGCTTTCCATCAGCAGTCCGAACATACGGCGGTCGGTCGGGAAGGAGGCGGCGATCACGGCGGTGGAGGCATGTGCGCGGTGGGCGGTCCCGAAGGCGTCGTTCACATAAACATCTCCGAGTTTGGCGAGGGCTTCGGCGAATGCCGGATCGCCTTTCTCTTCGGCCTTGTGGAAGCGCAGATTCTCCAGCAGCAGTACCTCTCCTGCCTGCAGGCTGGCTGCAGCCTGTTCGGCCGGATCTCCGATGCAGTCGGTGGCGAAGTGAACGGTGGTGGCTGCTCCGAGCAGTTGAGCGAGATGCGGCAACAGATGGCGCAGGGAATATTTGTCGGTCGGACCGTCTTTCGGGCGGCCGAGATGGCTCATAAGGATGACGGATCCGCCATTGGTGAGAATCTTTCGGATGGTAGGCAGTGCAGCGGTCATCCGGGTATCGTCGGTGACCTGGAATTGATCGTTCAGGGGGACGTTGAAATCCACCCGAACAAGGGCTTTTTTTCCGGAGAAGTCGAATGTAGAAAAGCTGGGCATGTGATGTTTATTTACGGGCCAACATGAAGACAGCAGAGGGTCCGCGGAGATGGATCCCGGCGTAGCCTCTGCTGTCGCATATCATGGGTTGCGATCTTTATTTCGAGATCAGCTGTGCAAAGTAGTGAACGGTGCGGACGAGCTGACTGACATAGCTCATCTCGTTGTCGTACCAGGACACA
Organism: Chitinophagaceae bacterium; assembly: GCA_947463755.1. Classification (GTDB taxonomy): domain Bacteria; phylum Bacteroidota; class Bacteroidia; order Chitinophagales; family Chitinophagaceae; genus Pollutibacter. The sequence continues at coordinate 3,169 of CANHUK010000282.1, read as the reverse complement.
GTGCGCACGAGTTGCTGGTCGCCGACGGTCAGTACCTTGGTCTGGGTGGCGTCGAACAGCGAGCCGTAGGAGATGCCGATGACATCACCGCTGACGATCTCATCTTCTGTATAACCGAAGCTTTCGTTGGCGGCGGCCTTCATGGCGGCGTTGATCTCGTCGACCGTGACTTTCTTACCGAGGGTGACGGTCAGTTCTGTGAGGGATCCGGTGAGGGTCGGTACGCGCTGAGCGGTGCCGTCGAGCTTACCTTTCAGGCTGGGGAGTACGAGTCCGATTGCCTTGGCGGCTCCGGTGCTGTTGGGCACGATGTTCTGAGCGGCAGCGCGGGCGCGGCGGAGGTCACCTTTCGGATGGGGGGCGTCCTGCGTGTTCTGATCGTTGGTATAGGCGTGGACGGTGGTCATCAGACCGGCGAGGATGACATATTTTTCTTCCAGCACCTTGGCCATGGGTGCGAGGCAGTTGGTGGTGCAGGATGCGCAGCTGATGATGGATTCCGAACCATCGAGGGTGTCGTGGTTGACATTGAATACGATCGTCTTCAGGTCGCCGGTAGCGGGAGCTGAGATCACGACTTTGCGGGCGCCGGCGGTGATGTGTGCAGCGGCTTTGTCCTTGTCGGTGAAGAAACCGGTGCACTCGAGAACGACATCTACCTGATGGGCACCCCAGGGGATCTGAGCGGGATCCTTCTGTGCGTAGATCTTGACTTGTTCGCCATTGACGACGATGGCGCCATCGGCGGCCTTGACGTCGGCGTCGAAGCGTCCCTGGGCGGTGTCGTACTTAAGGAGATGTGCCAGCACCGTCGGACTGGTGAGGTCGTTGATGGCCACTACATCGATGCCTTGCATGTTATAGATCTGGCGATAGACAAGGCGACCGATGCGTCCGAATCCGTTGATGGCGACTTTTACTGAGCTCATGACTTCTGACAGTTTTTTTTCTGGTTGTTTATAGGACACGAAGGTAAGGTTTTGGCGTCACATGGTCGAAAGGCGTCATGCCGGCTTTGCATGACATTGAAAAATCCGGATTTTTTTTGGAGTTTTTGTAGCATTGGCTATCTTTGCACTCCCTTAGCGATAAGGCCCGTTGGTCAATCGGTTAAGACGCCTCCCTTTCACGGAGGAATGAGGGGTTCGACTCCCCTACGGGCTACAAGCCTCCCATTCTGGGAGGTTTTTTTTTGCCTACATCTTCCGATCTGCCCCGAGGGCACGAAAGCCGGCAAACGCGCCAAGCGTCGGGCGCTCTCCAGGAGTGGCAAACTCTCCAAGAGTGGCAAACTCTCCAAGCGTTGGGGACTCTCCAAGAGCGGCAAATGCTCCAAGCGTTGGAGACTCTCCAAGCGCTGAGGGCTCTCCAAGAGCGGCAGACACTCCAAGTATTTTGGAAATACATGGCCTTCAAAACGCATCTGTGAAGGTTGATCGATGCCCCCAACAAATTCACCTCCGGCCTTACAGGACGATTCCTATGTTTGCGATATGAGATGGATATATACACTTCTCATAGCTGTCGTATTGATAACAACGACCGGGTATTCCGGGCATTCGCAACAAAAGATTACTTCCGGCAATCCTGTCTTCCCCGGGTGGTATGCCGATCCGGAGGTTGCAAGGTTCGGAGATTCCATCTGGATCTACCCGACCTTTTCCGCAAAGTATGAGCGACAGGTTTTCCTGGATGCTTTTTCATCGCCTGACCTGGTTCAATGGCGGAAACACGAAAAGATCATTGATACGGCATCCGTCCGATGGGCGAAGCGTGCGATGTGGGCTCCGGCCATCGTTAAAAAAGAAAGTAGATATTATTTGTTCTTTTCGGCCAATGACATCCAGCAGGATGGAGAGATCGGAGGTATCGGGGTTGCAGTTGCAGATCATCCCGGAGGTCTGTTCCGCGACCTGTTGGGAAAACCGCTGATTGACCGATTTCATAACGGTGCGCAGCCGATCGACCAGTTTGTGTTCGAGGACAACGGGCAGTGGTATATGATCTACGGTGGATGGAGATATTGCAACATCGTCAGGCTGAAAGATGATTTCTCCGCAGTCCTCCCCTTCCCTGATGGCCGTGTTTATCACGAGATCACACCTGCCGGATATGTGGAAGGTCCTTTCATGTTCAAACGTGCCGGTAAATACTATTTCATGTGGTCTGAAGGAGGCTGGACGGGCCCTGATTACAGTGTAGCTTATGCGATGTCAGAGAATCCGCTGGGGCCATTTCAGCGTATTGGCAAGATCCTGCAGCAAGACCCGAAGATCGCGACCGGAGCGGGTCATCATTCCGTGCTTTATCTGAAGGAAACCAACAAACACTACATCGTCTATCATCGTCGTCCACTGGGAGAGACAGACGGGAATGCGCGTCAGACCTGCATTGACGAACTTCGGTTTGATGACGAAGGACGGATATTACCGGTGAAGATCACGAATGAGGGGGTGACTCGGCTACGACTGCGGGCAGCTGGTGATCAATAAACTCTTGGAGAGTCCCCGACTCTTGGAGAGTCCCCAACTCTTGGAGAGTTCCCGATTCTCGGAGAGTCCCCGACTCTCGGAGAGTCCCCGACTCTTGGAGAGTTTCCGAATCTCGGAGAGTTCCCGACTCTCGGAGAGTTCCCGACTCTCGGAGAGTTCCCGACTCTCGGAGAGTTTCAGTCCACCGAAATTTCGTCGACGAACAACCAGGCAGGTTGTCCGGCGCCGTTGGCACCCGGCGGAATCAGGCCGTGGTTTTTTGCGACGATCCGAAGAAAGCGAACGTTTGAGCGAGGAAAGCGCATCGTTTGCTCGTAGACCCTGATATCACGGCCGGCAGGTACCAACTCGCCGTGAATGCGGGTATAGTTTTCACCATCCTGAGACCCATGTATCTCCACGGAAGATGGGAGGTAAACCCAGCTGTTAGGTCCGTGGAAAAATCGAATCGAGACGGAAGACACATCCTCGTTACGCCCAAAATCAATGACCGCATCCAGGTCGGTACCATTCCAGCCAGACCATTCCGGGTCGGTGAACCGCTGATCGCTTCCGAGGATGCCGTTCAGAGAGGCCATCCCTTTGCTTTGATCATAAGGTGGACTGGGAGGTATTTTCATGACGATCTTCCGTCCGGCGGATTTACTGAAACGAAAGGCAGTGGTCTTACGATCCGT
>CANHUK010000281.1 GCA_947463755.1 Chitinophagaceae bacterium | reverse complement strand
CCGCTGGGGGTGAAGAAGCAGATGACATCGAAGCGTTGGGAGACGAGCAGTTCACGTACATCGTTGCTGATGGTACGGTACATGAAGGGTGTGGCAAACTCGCAGCGATGCGACTTCAACCAGTTCATGATCTCGTTGTCCTGCTGGTTTTCCGAACAGGGATACAGGAATCTTTCGTTCTCCTTATGCTTGTTGATAACATCGAACAGAGATTTGTTCGTACCATCTGAACCGAAGAAAACTTTTCGCTTGCGGTAAAGGATGAACTTCTGCAGGTAGAGGGCCACGGCCTCGGAAATACAGAAATATTTGGTATCCTGGGAAACCACCACCTTCATCTCTTCACATATCCGGAAAAAATGGTCGATGGCGTTGCGACTCGTGAAGATGACCGCGCTGAACTGGGCGATGTCGATCTTCTGCTTTCTAAAGTCCTTGGCAGGTATGGCCTCCAGCCTGATGAAAGGATGGAAGTCCATCTCCACCTGATACCTTCGGGCCAGCTCGAAGTAGGGGGATTTGTCAGAGTCCGGACGGGGCTGGGTGATAAGGATCTTTCTGATCGATGTGCCCGGCTGTGCTGGTGTGTTTAACCCTTTCTTTGCCATGTATGATTCCTGGTGCAAAGGTACGCATTTTATAAAAAAAGGTCTCCCAGGGCTTTTCCGATCAACATCAAGGGCAGCACTTCAAAGGAAAAAACCATGAAAACAAAATGTAGTATATTGATTTTCAATTCTTTGTTTGCAAAATCGTAAGCCCTCACCAATCGTGTCAGAAAGAGTGCAGCCACCAGGAACCAGGCCATTCCTACCCAAATTGACCGATCGGCATCATCCCGGTAGGCCAGCATTAGGGATACGGGCAGGAGCAGGATACCGCCCACTTTGTTCACCATGAACACGATGAAAGCGTAAGCCGAGGCTTCTTTCTGACGGCCCGCCAGCCAACCGGCCAGCTGCAGCAACAAAAATTTCCCCAGGCCGATGGCGATCAGCAGCAAGATCAGCAGGAGGATGGACAGATGGGGAGACCAGTTCAGGCTGCGGAGTTCCGGACGCCACAGAAAAAATAAGAATATCCCACCGCTGATGCAGAAGAAGAGGTTGAGCATGAGCGACGGCAGCGCATACTGGGCCACCTGATCACGCATCTGCTTCTGTCGGTGTACCACGTTCCTGAATACCAGGAACAGGTCGCCCATGTACCTCGGAAAGGCAAGACGCATCAATCCTATATATAACAGACAGCAAAAGAAGAGATAGAAGATCCAGTCGGTCGCGGGTCGGTCACGGGGCGAGATCAGCCAGGTGCGTAAGGGTACGTCAAGCCTAAACCAGGGATGCCCCTCAAGATAACCGCCGATATCTCGTCCGTAGCACCTGTTCTCTGAGAAGCGGGGCATGAACCTGTCCGCCTTTGCCGCCTGATACATCGGGGCGGATTGGCTGTCGGGCCGGTTCCGGAGGGAATCGAAGGTAGTGACCATGTTATCCCGGGCAGGCATACGCGACTGTCCACGAACGCAGGTTGTGGCGGTCAGCAGGACGATCAGCAGGAGGAAACGTTGGGACATGTGCATCGGCGGACGCTCCGTAAGGTGCAAAGATACCGCTTGTCGGCCTCAACCGGTGGATCAAAAAACACTCAAGATGCCGAAATGGATCTTGGACTGACGCATATCCAGCGGCTGATCGTCGCGCTTGCCCGCCGCCCACGCCAGGTCGAGGATGCCCGCCCTCGTTTCGAGCCGCAGGCCCAGGCCTGCACCGTAATAAGTATGGCCGCGATCCGTCGGGAGGGTGCGGTCGCCAGCATGCCCGATGTCAGTAAAGGCGAAGAAATGGGAGGATGGGCCCGTCAGCCATCGGAATTCGAAGGTACCGATACCGAATGCGGATGCGAAGATGCGTTCTTCATCGAACCCGCGCAGGGTGCGATATCCCCCGATCTGGAACAGTTCGTTGCGGAAGGGATCTGTCAGCATCAGCCAACCGGCCTGCCCTCCAAACTTCAGCGCAGCCTGACGTCCCATCGGGATGTACTTTGCGGCCTGCATTCGGCTCCGGACGATCGGTCGGCGCATCTCCGTTCCATCATACAGGCTGCCAAAATCAAAGGGTGCTCCCGCGGCATCGGTCCGCAGCGCAGTAATGGTGGCATTCGGCTTCAAACGCCGGATACCTGCCGAGGCCTCCAGCTGCCATGTATGTCCGCGGCGGGGATTCAGGGGACGATCTGTCCGGTCATCTGCGGCGGAAATACCCGCCAGGTCAGCGGACACATCAGTGAAGGCGGGGAGCCTGCGGGCAGACTTCACCCAGGCAGTATCCACCCCGATCAGGGCAGTGGACTGCCGCTGGTAGAAGACTCCGCCCTTTCGACGGGCACTCAGCAGGAATCTGAGACCTGCCCGCAGATCGAGGTTCAGGAATGAGCTGTCTTTGCGGAAAAGCATAAAACGGACATCGACCTCGAATCGGCTGCCAAACATGTAGGGCTGCTCGAAACCCAGCTGCAGCCGGGGCGACCCGACCTGCAACTGCTGCCAGTTGGCGATGATCCGCTCGGCGCCTCCAAATGCATTATGGAGATCCAGATTCGCCTCACCGGCCAGCAGCAGCCTGCCGCCAACCTGACTATTGGAAGGAAGGAAGGCGATCAGCGCATCCATCCGGTTGCTTTTCTTAGGTTCCAGGTGCAAATTCAGGGCCGCTCCCGTGCCGGTGCGCGTGATATCCCAGGGCCGCTCTTCCTTCAGGAATGGCAGGGCTGACAATCTTTCGGAGATGGTCTCCAGCTGGTCGGTCCGGTAAAGACTGCCCGGCGGAATGTCGAGATAACGATGGAGATAACTGCGCCGGAGCCGGAGTCCGCCATCCACGCTGATACTGTCGATCCGGTACAACGGGCCACGATCCACCGCCAGACGAGCGGAAAGCCATCCCTTGCCCGCCAGCATACTATCCAATCGGATAGAGGCAAACGGAAAACCTCTGCTGCCCATGAGCGTAACCCAATCGGCGGCCGCCCCGTCGAAACGGTTCAGATCCGCAATATCACCCGGCTTCGGAAACCATGTCCATCCGTCCATTCGCAGGCTGTCCCCCACCGAAGGCTTCAGCTGCATTTCGTGCCAGCGGTAGCGCGGCCCCAGATGCAGCCGTACTTCCGCGACCGACGTGTGCCAGCGGACCGAATCAACAGAAGCCTCCAGGTATCCCTCACGGATCAGTTGGCCGGGCAGTGTATTCAAATGAGCAGCACAGGCCGCGCTATCGGGGAAAGTGTAGGTGAAATATTTACCGGCAGGCAGGGGCGTCGTATCCGCTGCATATCGGCGAAGCTTCAGGGCAAAGGTTTCCTGGGCACCGGCCAGAACCGGCGACAGGCATCCCGCCAGGGCGAGAAAAATGACCGACCTTTGCAATACCGGCATGCCGGCAAAACTACATCCATAAAGCATAGACTTCAACGTGCCCGGCATCTACATCCATATTCCATTCTGCAGAAAGGCTTGCCACTACTGCAACTTCCACTTCTCGACGACGCTGCAGCGGCGCACAGAAATGGTGGAAGCCATGCGCCGCGAGATCGCACTGATAGCACCCCCCATCCCGGAAACCGTTGACACCGTCTATTTCGGCGGTGGCACGCCCTCGCTGCTCGAGCCGGAAGAACTCAGCGAATTGATGAAAACCATCCACCGGTATTTCCGAATTGCGGAGGATGCGGAAGTTACGCTCGAGGCCAATCCGGATGATATCCGGCCGGAAAAGATATCAGTATGGACGAGCCTCGGCATCAATCGCCTCAGTATCGGCATCCAGTCGTTCCGTGAAGATGACCTGACCTGGATGAACCGCGCCCATGATGCACATCAGGCCAGAGAGTGCATCGACATTGCGCGCACCGGCGGCATCGTCAACCTCAGCATCGATCTGATCTACGGCACACCGGGCCT
>CANHUK010000280.1 GCA_947463755.1 Chitinophagaceae bacterium | reverse complement strand
GGTTTCGATGTCATCTATGCCTTGCAGGATGAGGAGTTCGATCGTCAGCAGGGTTTGTTTTCCATTCCTTCGAAATTAGGCAAGTCACGGGCACTGAACGTTTCCCGGATGCTGCATGTGCTGTCCGCCGGATGCATCATCGCAGCCGGGGCGACCGGAGGATTTGGAGCTCTTTACGCCGTGGGGGCGCTGGTCTTCTGCGGGATGCTGATCTATCAACAGTCGATCGTCAGGCCGCATGACCTCTCGCGGGTGAACCTCGCATTCATGACGGCCAATGGCATTGCCAGCGTTGTGTTCTCTATTTTTGTCATCGCAGATATCCTCATTCCCTGACTATGCCCCGAATCCTGGCCATCGATTACGGACTGAAACGCTGCGGAGTCGCGGTCACGGATCCAGATAAGATCATTGCGACGGGGCTCTGCACCCAGGATACGCACAAATTGATGGATTTTCTGAAATCCTACATCTCACAGGAGCCGGTCGAGCGGATTTTGATCGGTTTACCCAAGAACCTCGACGGGACGGATACGGATGTGACGGAGCGGATCCGGCATTATGCGGGTCGTTTACGGCGGACATTTCCGGGCATCCCAGTCGAGGGGGTCGATGAGCAGTATACTTCAAAGATGGCCTCCCGTGCCATGGTGGATATGGGTATGAAAAAGAAAGACCGTCGCAACAAGGCGACGGTCGATGAAATTGCGGCGGCATTGATCCTGCAGGAATATCTGGGGATCAACTGATATCGGATTTATTTATTTTCCTGCATTCTTGACGTATTTCTCCAGCCACTGATGTTGCTCCCAGAGCATGTGCAGCAGGTTTTCGCGTGCGGCATACCCATGGCTTTCGAAGGGTAGCTGCACATATCGCACGGTGGCGCCGTGACCTTTCAGGGCGTTGTAGAATCGTTCACTCTGGATGGGGAAGGTGCCGGAATTGTTATCGAGTTCTCCGTGGATGAGGAGGATGGGGGTTTTGACTTTATCGGCAAAGCTGAAGGGTGACATGTTGAAGTACACCTGAGGAGCCTGCCAGTAGGTGCGCTCTTCGGCCTGGAATCCGAAGGGGGTGAGGGTTCGGTTGTAGGCGCCGCTGCGGGCGATGCCGGCCTTGAAGAGTTTGGTATGAGCCAGGAGGTTGGCGGTCATAAAGGCACCATAGCTGTGTCCGCCCACGCCGACCCGCGTGCTGTCGCCCACGCCCATGACGGCCAGCTCCCTGATGGCTGCATGTGCGTTGAGATATAGTTGGGGGATGAACTGATCATTCGGCTCCTTGTCGCCTTCACCTACGATGGGCATTTCCGCGTTATCCAGCACGGCATATCCCTGGGTCGCCCAGAAGATCGGAGATCCCCAGCTGAGGCGGGTAAAGGCATATTTGCTGCCCCTGACCTGGGCGGCATCGGCGGCAGATTTGTACTCTCTGGGATAGGCCCAGATCAGCACCGGAAGCGGGCCGTCCTTCGCCGGATCGTATCCTTTGGGGAGATAGAGGTTGCCGGTCAGGTCCACTCCATCGGCACGCTTATAGGCAATTTTCTTCTTTGAAATGCCCTCCAGTTGAGGATAAGGATTGGGGAAGGAAGTGAGTGCCGTAGTCTTAGGTTTCTTGGCCCCCAGGTCGTGCATGTAGTAGTTCGGTACTTCGTTCGTGCTCTCCCTGGATGTCAGGATCACGGGATTGACGGGGTCGATCACTTCGACGATCTGTTCGTAATAAGGTTCCTGACAGCGCCAGAGGATCTTGCGGCCGCCACCTTTCAGGTCGTACGCCAGCAGCATGGGCAGGTCACCGGCGGGCGAGGAACCTTGCGATCGAAGCAGCATCTCTTTCTCGTTACGGATCACGAGCAGGCTTCGGCCCTGGATATTTTTAACGGTGACAGGCCGGCCGATGTCTGAGTAAGCGTCGTTGCTGCTGCGTTCATACAGTGAGTCGAGTCGACCGGTCGACGGGTTGAAAAGACTCATCCGGGTTTTCCGGGTGGCGAACATGCCTTCCATAACGATCGCGTTTTCCAGATTCCCCCAGATCACATCGCTGAAACGCATCTTTGTCCGGAAGAGTTCCTTCGGCAGTCCCGAGCCTTTGAGATCGAGGGCCATCACCGCGTCGCGTTCCGTGGCTTTGCTCCTGCCCAGTCCCTTGTCGAGGGCCTTTACCCAGATGAGGGTAGCCGGTTCGTCATCTCTCCACTGGTGATTCCTTGGACCGTCCGGCACGTCATCAAAACCGATCGGTGCGCCTTCTTCCGAGGGCAGTTCCGCGATCAGCCTGGCGGGGCCACCGCTGATCGGGAGCACTTCCACCCGCTTGGGAAATCCATAGTAGGGGATGAGGTAGGAGAAAGGCTTACGGATGATCGTGATCAGTAACTGTTGGTGGTCCGGAGAAACCGACATCCCTGCGTGGATGGCCGGCTTTCCGATGGGGCGTTCGCTCTTTAGATCATTCACCATCAGCTGCGAGGTGGCCAGGTATTCGAACATCGCTTCATCATATGCACTCCTGATCAGATCCTGATAGGTGCGGGAAGCGCCCTGGCGGCCCAGATTTTCCTGGATGATCGGGCCATTGGGTGCGGCAGGTTTCGCCGGCATGGACCCGGCGTTGGCCGGAACCGTGCGATAGACAAGTTGATCATTGCCCGCCCAGCTGAAGCCGGCGGCCGGCAGGTTGTTGAGGGCGGCGTTGTTTACCTTCCGGGCCGAAAGGGAGGCCATGTCCACTACCCAGAGGTCAGCGCGTTTTTCTTCCAGCTGGATGAACGCAAACCGAAGCTCATCCGGACTCCACTGGATCGATACGGCATGCAGCGGTGCCGGCAGTCCCTGGATCTGGTGATCTTTGTTGGTGGACAGATCCCGCAGGGTGATCTTCTCCACGGTGCCGGTTCGGCTGGGGGAGAAATTAGCCGGATTGATACGCAGACCCGCGATCCGCAGTTCCGGTTCTGCCAATTCCGCCAGACCGGGATAGCTGGATCTTTCCGTGAGCATCAGCCAGCGGCCGGACCTGTCAATATTTGCGGAGGGAGTGGGTGGCGCCAGCAACAGGTCGCGCATGATGGCGGGTGGCTGCTGATAGCCCGATACATCCTGAGCCTGCATCGCCGTAGCGAGACTCATTCCTCCGATCAGCAAGGCAAGGGTTCTCAATCGCATATAGTGCATGTTTGATTTAGATGTCAGTTCGATCTTCGGTCGTTTGCGCTGTCCTGCGTTTGCGTTTATCACGCAACATCAAAACAACGAATCCGATGAGTATTACCCATGGGGTGGAGAACATGATGAAATACAGAACGCCGGCCAGGGTCAGTCCGCCTGCGGCCATATCGAAATCATTCCTTCGGATCGGCTGGAACCCCGGGTCGTTGAAGGCCGTTACCGGAAAGGTATCCATCGAGGCCCTGAGTGCCTTCAGCATGGGGGTCACCTTTTTCTCGAAGGGATAGTCGGCCGGCGCGCCATTGTACCATATGAGCAGGTTGTCTGCGGCAACGGGTTCCAGATCCATTTTGTCGACTTGCAGGTGTCCCAGGTTGCCGGTGAAGGCGCTGTCGGGCGATAGTCCGCGGATGTCTGCCAGCATCAGCCCGCCGTTGAGCCGGACCAGCACCTGCAGCTGACCGATCGGGCCATCCCATGCATCGGCGCCCATCAGGCTCACGCCAAAGGCATTGCCCGTAGAGAAGCGATCTCCTGCCGCGAGCCGGGAAAGTTGTGTCGGCACCACCGATTCTACCGTGATGGTCGTCAGGGTGTCAGCCGCGAAGGTCTGCTCCCACACCTCGTAACTGAAGGGGTTCGGGTCATGCCCATTGGAGCTTCCTGCTGCCGGCTGAGTAATAACCTGCTTTCCATCTGCGGAGACGATCAGGCTGCGGGCATCGTCGAAATGGGCGAGGGCAACCGATCCCACCGCAAACCAGCCGCTTACGGGATATCCGACCTT
>CANHUK010000279.1 GCA_947463755.1 Chitinophagaceae bacterium | reverse complement strand
CGCATCTGTCAACAGATGCGCCCTTTGTTATATCGGTAATACCTTGTTTAGAATTCCCGGATCCAGATATTCCGAAAGGCAGTGGGATTACCATGATCTTGCAGGAAGATCGGTTCCTTTTCGCCGTGTTTTTTGTACACCGGAGATCCAATGTATTCCGTACTCCCCCAGAGGGTCTTATTATTTTGTACGAGCACGCCATTGTGCAGTACGGTGATGGTGGCCTGAGATTTCAGACGACCGTCATCATAAAAGCGGGGGGCCGTAAAGATGATGTCGTAGGTCTGCCATTCGCCGGCGGGGCGGCAGGCGTTGACCAGCGGCGGCAGTTGTTTGTAGATGCTGCCGGCCTGGCCGTTTACGTAGGTTTTGTTGATGTGATTGTCGAGAATCTGGAGTTCATAGCGGCTCATGAAGTAGATGCCGCTGTTGCCCCTTCCCTGACCTTCACCCTTGATGACGGCGGGCGTGCGAAATTCGACATGCAACTGACAGTCGCCAAAGCCACGTTTGGTGAGAATACCACCACTGCCGGCCTTGACCACGAGGGCGCCGTCCTCGATCGTCCAGGGTGCTGCACCGCCCTTGTCGGATACCCATTCAGAGAGGTTTTTCCCATCGAAGAGTACGATGGCGTCTGAGGGGGCGTCCTGTGCGGTACGTCCGGGGGTGACGACCGGGGCGGCGGGCTCCCAGTATTCACTCAGTTTGGGATCGCCCTTGGTGCGGTTGATCTCTTGGGCCTGCAGGACTGCGAAGGGCAGGCAGGCGATAAAAAGGAGTTGGATACGCTTCATATTCAGATTTTTGGCAGTTGATATCCGTTGTGATAGATGGGTTTCAGGAGTTTGTTGGCTTTGGCGTCGTCGAACCGGCGGTTGGCGGCATCCCAGTGGAGCTTCATGCCGCGCTTATAGGCGATGTTGCCCATCTGGCAGACCTCCGCCACCTTGGCACCGGCCTGGATGGGTGCCGTGAGGATGCTGTTGTTACCGGTCTTGATGGCTTCAATGAAATTTTTGGTGTGATTGGCAAGACCATCGTCGGATCGCTTGACCTTTTCGTACACTTCCTTGTTGCCTTCATCGGGGATGACTTCCCATCCGCCACGATCCAGTACCAGCGTGGCCTGATTGCCGATATAAGCGATGCCGTGGTCTCGTCCGTAGTTGCCATTGCGGATGGCCTGGGCGTGTTCCCAGAGCATCACGAAGGAACCGAAATCGTACATGGTGGCCAGCGTATCGGGTGTTTCTGCGGCATCATCCGGATAGGCCATCTTCCCGCCCATGGCAGAAATAGATTTCGGGTCACCGGCATTCATGCCCAGCAGGGCATAATCGACCAGGTGCACGCCCCAGTCGGTCATCAGGCCACCGGCATAATCCCAGAACCAGCGGAAGTTGAAATGGAAGCGATTGGGGTTGAAGGCTCTCTTCTGCGCCGGGCCGAGCCAGCGCTCGTAGTCCACGCCGGCAGGTGCGGCAGCATCGGGTTTGATCGGGATATTTTTCATCCATCCCTGGTAGGCCCAGGTCTTCACCATGCGGATCTTTCCCAGTTTGCCGCTTTGCAGGAAGGCCAGGGCTGATTTAAAGTGGGCGTTGCTGCGCTGCCACTGGCCGACCTGTACGGCCTTGCCATAGCGTTCTTGCGCGGCCACCATCAGGCGGACCTCTTCGATGGAGTTACCGGCGGGTTTTTCGACATACACGTGCTTGCCAGCCTGCATGGCTTCCACCATTTGCAGGCAATGCCAGTGGTCGGGCGTGCCGATGATGACGGCATCCACGTCCTTGTCATCGAGCAGGGCGCGATGGTCGACGTACTGCTTAGGCTTCATCTTGTGGTCCTTCTCCAGCTGTTCGGCACGTTTGGCCATGACGGTGGCATCCACATCGCAGATGGCGGTACAGATCGTGTCCGGGTTATTCTTGAGCATCGAGTTGAGGTCGGCCCAACCCATGCCGTTGATACCGATGGCACCAATACGGATCTTATCGCCGAAGGCGGCACGTCCGGATCTTATGAAGAAAGGTGAGGCGAAGCTCTGGCCGATGCCGATGCCGGCCGAGATCATAGCGGTCTGCCGCAGGAAACGGCGTCTGGAATCACTCATATGACAAGGTTTTTTAAGGGGTTGTGAGGCTTCTAATTTAAGCCTTCCCGCTCATAATCCAATGTCATTTCCTGATTATCGGATCAGTTGCAGGGTCCCATGCCGGTTGATCATCTTTCCGTCGGACGTGGAAGCGCTGACGGCCCATGCGAAAGTGCCGGATGGCATGCGCTTGCCGCGGAAGCTGCCGTCCCATCCCTGTCGGTGGTCGGTGGTCTGGAACACCAGGTTGCCCCATCGGTCGTAGATCCTCAGGTAGTTGAATTTCAGTCCGATCGGTATCGCGCGGAGGATGTCGTTCAACCCATCCCCGTTGGGTGTGAAGGCCGTAGGCACGTGGATATCCAGGCCTTTGAAGACCCGGACCCTGATGGTGTCGGTGGAGCTGCATCCTGCCGGAGAGGAGGCGGTGAGGATGTATTCCATGTCTCGGTCGATGTTGACCGTTGGGTTGGGAAGGGTCGGATCGTTGATGCCGAAAGGCGGTTCCCAGCGATAAGTGACACCCCCGGAGCCCTGCAACTGGAAGGGAATACCTGACGCAACCAAGGTATCGTTACCGGCAAAGGCCCTGGTGCCGAATACGCGGAGGGTTGTTTTTACTGTATCCGACAGGCAACCATTGGCTCCGCGTACCAGCAATCCCACCGGGCGATCGCCCGGGGTATTGAAACTGCGGCTCAGAACGGGCCCCGTGCTGTCTGTTTCGCCGGGAAGCCGCCAGATCCATTTCGCGATGGCGGGCGTCGTGCCGGCGGGTACGCCTGTAAGTTGTATCGACTGTCCTGTGCAGATGTCCTGTACTCCGGTAATGGTGGCAGCCGGCCTGGGAAACACTTCGATCTGTTGGGTGACGGGTGCGGAAATGCAGCCTTCCAGGGTACGCACGCGGAGGGAAACGGGCCAGCTGCCTGCCTGGAATCCAGCCGGCACGACCGGCATCCGGTCTGTGGATGTATTGCCGGCGATCGTCCATTCCCATCGGTTCACGGTGCCATATTCCACGGATGATGAGTCGATCAGGGTCACCGGGCTTCCTGCGCAGAGGGGGACCGGGCTCCAGCGGATCTTTGCAAAGGGATCGGATCCGACGATGATCTCCTTACGAAGGGTATCGGACAGGCATCCGTCGTTTCCCAGGATATTGAGTTTGACGGTGTACTTGCCGGGCGCAGCATACAGATGTGGCGAAGGGTTTTGTACCGAGTCCTTTTTTCCGTCGCCCAGGTCCCAGAACCATTTTACGATCTTGCTGAAAGATCCGGAGCTGTCGCGGAACTGGATGGGTTTTCCGAAGCAGGACTCCACCCCGCTGAGGCTTTTGATCTGAGGGTCGAGGGCCGTGCAGAAGCGCTGCAGATTGCGGGCTCCGCCGGTCGATGCCGTGAATCCCCAGTAGACCATCGGATCATTGCGGAAGATATCGGCCACCAAGTCTACAGTGGCGCTGACCCTGTCGATGCCGTCCATGGATGCCTTCAGCACTTTGGTGGCCGGGTCCCATTGCACGCGCAGCATATGCCATTTTCCGTCCTCGATGTTATCCTGGTTGGCCAGGGCTGTGACAGGAGCAGCCAGGCTGTTCTGCGTTCCGTGTATCAGGTCGCCATTCTTCTGGATGGCGATGTGGTCGAAAACCGGGTCGTTATCGGAAGTGTTTTGCCAGGTATCGATGGTGACGCCCAGGGATGGGGAGACCCCCGCCAATCCAAGGCCGCCACCCTGCGTGCCGATCTGTGTGCTGATGGGCTGGAGTACGAAGGCAATGCCGTCGGCGCCTTGTGCATCGGTGGACCCGAGGAAGACATTGAAACGAAAGTCGAAGCTATCCCTCAGGCTGATCTTGTATATATT
>CANHUK010000278.1 GCA_947463755.1 Chitinophagaceae bacterium | reverse complement strand
GGCACCTACCAATGGCCCTTTGATCAGCCGTTCTACCTGATCATCGACCAGCAACTGGAGGGTAGCTGGCCCGGAAAGATCAAGGACCCGAAGGAATTGCCCATTAATATGGTAGTGGACTGGGTCAGGCTGTATCAATGAACCTGATCGATCATCAATGGCCAGACAGCCTCAAGTCAAAGGAAGTTGATGAGGTTTCCAAAATTTGGCTGTAATTTTTGGCCCTTAATGGAGTTGCCAGACCTAAATGACGGAATACTTTACACCGCATCATTGAAAAATGATGATGCGGAAACCTGGCGGCATCTGATCAGGATCCAGTACCCGGTACTATGCCGGTATGCCGAAAAGATGCTGAAGAATCCGGCAGCAGCGGAAGATCTGACCACCGAGGTATTCGTAAAGCTCTGGCAGAAAAGAGCTGAATTCAACGATCTGCTTCAGATCAAAAGCTACTTGTATACCTGCATCCGCAATGGTTGTCTGAACCTGATCCGGGGCAAACAAAGAGAGGAATCGAGGAACCATGCTTTCGCAGATATACACCTGCAGACAGACCAGAACCCCGATCTTGAATTGATCCATATCGAATTGCTGGCAGCCATCCGGAAAGAATTGGATGCATTCAGCCCACGAATGCGCGAGATCTTTATCCTCGCCTGTTTCAAACGAATGCCCAACGAAGAGATCGCCCTGAAACTCAACCTGTCCAACCAAACCGTTCGAAACCAAAAGGCACTCGGACTATCCCTCCTCCGAAAAAAATTGAAGCCGAAGTACCCCCTCCGCCACATCAGCATCCTGCTCCTGGCATAACCGCTTCCAACTTTCTTCACAAAAGACCGGTACAAATGTCCATCTGCGGTGTATTACCTGCATAAAGGAATCCGGACATGGACGATGAACACCTGCAAAGGGATCTGCATATCGCCGAATTATTGAAAAGATCCCTGTTTGACGAACTCTCGGCAACAGAAAGGGAAACACTCGAGGCGTGGATGAATCAAAAGGAAGCGCACCGCCGGCAATTTGACGATCTTGACCGGGATGCCCTGGCTGATGACCTGCTGGAAGCGGAGAAATATGATGTGGAGGCCGCAACGATGAGGATATTTGCGGCGACCGGCATCGGAGAAAAGCCCGAAGAACAGCCATCAAAAATATATCCGTTACACCTGTCAACATGGTGGAAAATCGCCGCAGCTTGTCTGTTCCTCGCGACTGCCGGATGGAGCTGGTATCATTTCAATGGACGGGACATATCTATGAACGAATCGGCCAATGCCCGATCCGTCGTGGTTCCGGGCGGTAATAAAGCCGTACTTCTGTTGTCAGACGGCCGAAAGGTAGAACTCGAAGCTGCTTCCAATGGACTCCTCAGCCAGGAAGGCGATGCCAGGATCATCAAATTGGAGGACGGAAAGCTGGCCTATCAGTCAGACAACGGGTCCCGGTCACGAAAAACCGTCTATAACACCCTCTCCACTCCCCGGGGAGGGCAATACCAGCTCACACTCCCCGATGGATCGAACGTATGGCTCAATGCGGTATCCTCCATCACCTTCCCGAATCAATTCGATGGGAACGAACGACGCGTAAGCATCACAGGTGAAGCCTACTTCGAAGTGCGTTCCATACCAGGATCAGACGGGAAGCGGACCATGCCATTTATCGTGGAGGCAGGAAATGAGCGCATCCGGGTGCTCGGTACCCAGTTCAATATCAACGCCTACGGAGATGAGGGCGGCATCCTGACCACCCTGGTCGAGGGCTCCGTGATCGTTGGCCATCCCCTCGACTCAGTTACCCTGAAACCCGGGCAACAATCTAAAATAAAGGGATCTGCCGGATACAAGGTCTCCAAACCGGATCTGGAAGAGGTCCTGGCCTGGAAGAACGGGAAGTTTCTCTTCAATCAGGCCAGTACAAAGTTGCTGATGACGCAACTCTCCCGATGGTATGACATCGACATCGAGTACCAGGACAACGTGTCGGGCATCTATTTCTCCGGCGGCCTCTCCCGAAAGGACAGACTGGAAAAGATGATGGAACTGCTGGAGCTCGATGGCAGACTGAAGCTGGAACTGGAGGGTCATGTGCTGAAGGTCATGCTGAATGAAAGTCGGAAAGGCAAATGAGCCATTTGGCAATTTTCAACCATGACAGACCACCATACTAAGATCATTCCATGAACAACTTGCCGGCTTTCATCCTGGTCCCTGATCATGGGAAATACGCCGGTGTATTGATCTATACTCATATTCAAATCTGTAATAAACCCAAGACAACCCGCTTATGCCAACAAACCTTCAGGGCGCCTGCTTTCCAAAAAGAGGCGTCAATGCTTCAAAAAGGTCGGTGTTCATGAGAACGACGGCCTCTGTGTTACTGCTCATCTGCCTTCAGGTGCAGGCCACCGGTTTTTCCCAGCAAGTAAGCATCTCCGGAAAGGACCTGTCCCTCGAACGTGTGTTCAGCATGCTGAAAAGCCAGACAGGATTCGATGTGCTCTACAATCCGGATCTGCTCAAGTCCACCAGACCCGTCACGCTTTCTGTGAGGAACATGGACCTGAAACAGGTGCTGGAACTCTGCGCAAAGGATCAACCGGTGGACATCATGGTCCGGTACAATACCCTGGTGGTAACCCCTAAAAAGGATGAATCCAGGCAGGCAAAACCGGAGCAGGCATCGAAATCCGCCAGGTCTGGACCGGTCAGCGGAAAGGTGACCTCCGAAACAGGAGAACCGCTCTTCAATGCGAGCGTGACCGTGAAAGGCACGAGCCGCGGCGTCACCACCAATGAGAATGGCATTTTCATCATCGATGCACAACCTCAGGATGTGCTGGTCATCTCCATCATTGGATATCAGCCCCAGGAGTTGATCGTAGGCGATCAGACCAATGTCAACATCACCATGAAACTCGAGGCATCGAAAAGCGAGGAAGTCGTGGTGGTAGGTTACGGACGGCAAAAGAAGCAAAGCGTCGTGAGCGCCGTAAGTACCGTTCGGGGAAGTGATATCAGGTTCCCTGCCCGGAATCTCTCTGTCAACCTCGCCGGCCAGATCGCCGGTCTGGTATCCATTCAGCGCAACGGCGAACCGGGTTACGACAACGCGGATTTCTGGATCAGAGGCATCAGCACCTTCGCCGGCGGCACCCGACCCCTGGTGCTGGTAGATGGCGTCCCCAGAAACTTCAATGACATCGAAGCGGATGAGATCGAAACCTTCTCCGTACTAAAGGATGCCGCCGCCACGGCCGTATTCGGAGCAGAAGGGGCCAACGGCGTCATCGTCGTCACCACCAAAAGGGGACAGGCCCGCGCTCCGGTCATCACCTTCCGCACAGAACACAGCCTAGCCAAGCCGGATCGGCTGCCGACATTCGTGACATCGGATCAATTCCTGACCCTGTTCAACGAAGCACTGCAGAATGACGGACTCAGCCCGATCTTTCCGGACTCCCTCATCAATAAATACAAGATGAATGCCGACCCGGACCTCTATCCCAATGTCGACTGGATAGATGTCATGCTCAAGCGGCGCACGATGAAGGAACGTTACACCCTGAACGTAAGGGGCGGTTCCGAAAAGGCCAAATACTTTGTATCCGGAGCATATTTCAACGAGGAGGGTTTCTTCAAGAATGACCCGAAGAACCGGTACAACAACAACATCGGATTGAAGCGATTCAATCTGCGGAGCAACATCGACATGGAAGTGTCCAAGACCACCCGGGTGACGGTGGATCTCTCCGGTCAGTACCTGCTGACCCAATATCCTGGTACAGGTACGTCAACGATCTTCCGCCAGATGCTGATCACGCCGCCCCATATCTTCCCGGCCACTTACAGCGACGGAACGATCTCCACATTCCAGCAGGAAAGGGATGTCAACATGCGCAACCCATATAACATGCTTGTGAATTCCGGATATGCAAAAGAGTGGAGAAGCGCCATCCAGTCATCGGTT
>CANHUK010000277.1 GCA_947463755.1 Chitinophagaceae bacterium | reverse complement strand
GGTGTTTTTTTTCCCGGTTTAACCTGTACGTCATTGACGATGTATCGGGCCCCTGTGCATGAAGTCAGGAATGTCATCGCATCCGACGCTGTTTTGTATCGTCCACCTTCAGCCTTGAAGCTCACATTTCGCTTGTTGATGTCTGGGGCGGTGAACCAGGCGTCAAGTTTGAAACTGCTTTCGGCCAGAAAGGCGTTGATCACCCTTTCCCGTTCTGCGATCAGCCTGACAGCGACGCTTTGCACCCTGCCTGCGCTGAGGTTGTTACGCATGCTCATTTTGCGCCATAGCACGGGAGACAGTTCGAATCCCACGATACGATCGAGGATGCGTCGTGCCTGTTGGGCGTTCACCAGGTTCATATCCACTGTCCGGGGGGCCTTCACGGCCGACTGGATCGCCGGCTTGGTAATTTCATGGAATACGATACGCTTTGTGGAACCGGGGTCCAGGCCCAGCACTTCGCATAGATGCCAGCTGATGGCCTCACCTTCCCGGTCCTCATCAGTTGCGAGCCAGACCTCATCAGATTTCTTTGCAATTTGCTTCAGTTCCCTGACCACCTTTTCCTTGTCCTCCGGAACGATATATCTTGGCCTGTAGCCTTTCTTGATGTCGATCCCCATGTCATCCTTCTCCAGGTCACGGATATGACCGAAACAGCTCTTGACCTGGAAATCATCCCCGAGTATCTTTTCGATGGTCTTCGCCTTGGCGGGAGACTCTACAATCAACAGATTTTTGGCCATACGCGATTAACTGAATGTTTATGATCCACAAGCCTTTCCTAACACTGAAAACCGGGATGAAGGGACATATTCCGCCCAGAAGATGCCGGCACGAGGCATGCAATAATAAGACAATGTCATTACTCCGAGAAATCCCATAAGCGAACATGACCTGATCCAACATCCGGAGCGAAGATAGCAAGGGGTGAAGATCGACCTCGGGTTTTACACGCGCAGACCTTGTTTTTTAACGATCCAATGGATGTCGGATAGCCTTTTGCCGGCGTATCGATCCTGTTTACTGATCATGGAAGGGTATTTCCATGCCATTCAGGAAGCCTATGATCTCCTGGCGCACTTTGTTATCCCTGTAGATCTTCCGATGCCCCAGGCCCTCTGTGATCATGAATGTTACATGCTCAGGGGACTGAACCATTAAGGGCTGAACGTCCGACAGCGGGGTGAGGTCATCGTCCTGATCGTGAATCCAGAAGAACCGGTGTTTGTTCTGTCCCGGAATGATCCTCCTGAGCGAGAAATGCTCCGGATCTCTGCCTGACAGATCCCGGATATACTGGTCGAAAGCTTTTCTGATATCCGTACCCAGTTGAAGGAAGCGAAAGAATGTGTCAATGGCCGTTGTCGTTTCTGTGGCCGGTGCGATCAGGATCGCATTTGCAGGTGGCAGGTCTGGTCCGCTCTCCAGATACATACCCAGTGCCAGTCCGCCGAATGAATGCCCCAGGTAGGCGTGAAAGGGGCCAAATTTGCCGGCTACTGCCTGAATGGCGGATACATAATCAGGCAAAGACAGCCTTTTTCCTTCGCTCCCCCCATGAGCAGGTGCATCCAGGGCCATTACTTCGAAACCTGCGCTGATCAGGGGCTTGATATAAGCGTCAAAATTGTATGCCCGGGATTCAAATCCATGTAATATGAGTATCCTGCGTTCGGCAGGATGATTCCATCTATATATAATTATATTGCCGGTTGGAATGCGCATGGTGAGGCGTTCGCATGAATCAAAGACAGGAGGCGCCGGCTTCCGGCTTTTTCGGAACGGAGTGGAAAAAATCGCATAAGCGGAGATCGCGGCGCGTCTGGGGGAGAAAACAGCCATGATGTTGAGCCTGGCCCTCAAATAATTCACGACGATACGCTGTGCAATATTCATGTTGGTCGGCAAGTTAGTGGGAATTGCTTTCTTTGCCATTCCATGACAAAAAATAAATAAGTTCAGGTGTCCCCCGGACATAGCCGAGCATTTTCTTAAAACATCAATAATGTACTGAATTTCATGAGCTTACTACGATTACTTGAACAAGTGAATGGGTTTGTTTTTGATATGGATGGCGTGTTAACGGACGCTACGATCTGGTTGCAAGGCGATGGTTCCTGGGTCAGACGCATGCATATCAGAGATGGTTACGCGTTGCAACTGGCCGTCCGGAAGGGATATCCAATTTGTGTGATTTCCGGCTCTGATGCTCCACCCGTGAGAGATCGACTACATATGCTGGGTGTCAGCGAGGTGCACATGGGTGTGAAAGATAAGTGTGAAGTTCTGGATGGATTCCTGAGCAGGTGTGGGCTGAAAGCAGCACAGGTCCTGTACATGGGCGATGATGTGCCGGATATTGCTGCCATGAAGACATGCGGGGTGTCTGCCTGTCCGCATGACGCTGCGCGCGATGTACGCTCCATCGCTCAATATGTATCTCCATTACCCGGAGGAGCCGGTTGTGTGCGTGATGTGATCGAGCGTGTGCTCAGGCTGCATGATCGTTGGGATGATGACGCACAACTGCAAAGTCTTTGATATTGCCTATCTTCAGACCCATGAAACTGCTGGGTTCCTTCTTCAGACTGATTCGGTTTCCGAACCTGGCATTCATTGCACTTACTCAGTTCTTTTTCTATCATGGTGTCATTATTCGCCAGCGAACGGCACATCCAGGTGCCCAGTTTTCATTGGACAATGAGGGTTTCCAGCTTCTGCTCGTTGCCTCATTCCTGATCGCTGCGGGAGGTTATGTCATCAATGACTATTTCGACATCAATATCGACAGTATCAACAAACCTGACCGACAGGTTGTGGAAAGGGTGATCAAGCGCAGATGGGCCATGGTATGGCATGTGTTGTTCTCCTTTTCAGGATGGCTCTTGAGCATTCTGCTGAGCAGGCGCCTTGGGAATCCTTTTCCCGCGGTGTTCAACACCGGTGCCATTATGCTGCTCTGGTTCTATTCCACGAATTTCAAGCGTCGGCTCCTTATTGGCAATGTGGTCATATCACTCTTGACGGCATGGGTGGTACTTGTCTTATATGTCGCAGAAGCCGGTATTGCATTTGAGCTGCCCAGTTCGACGCAGACATCCTACATTACCGATATCTACAAAGCTGCCATATTGTTTGGAGGATTTGCCTTCATATCCTCCCTCATACGGGAGGCTGTAAAGGACCTTGAGGACATAAAGGGAGATGCACGCTATGCGTGCAGGACGATGCCCATTGTCTGGGGCGTAAGATCCACCAAGATCTTCATTGGCGTGTGGATGATCGTACTGATCTGCGCGTTGGCCTCCCTATCCATTTACTATGTACTGCATGCCCGATGGGAACTTGCGACCTATCTCACCCTTGGGGTGGCCGTGCCGGCCGCATATGCGTTGTTTCGTTTGGATCGGGCATCCTCAACGGCAGATTACCGGCTGATCAGCCAACTGATCAAACTTTTCATGCTTGCAGGAACCTGTTCCATGCTCCTGATGTGAGCAGAATACAGGACAGGCTCAGTTGCGGCGATACTGGTCTATGAAGTGAGGGATGTAAAACACCATCCAGAAGGCTACATTGGCCTTTCCCATGAGCACGAAAGACCAAATGGTTTTAAGATAACCCGCGAGCCCCAACTGTGCATGCTTTATCCAATGATGAACGGTACGCTTCAGGTAGCTTTTCTTTTTTGAATCCGGAGTCTGAAAAGTATAGTTTTTCAGCAACCTGTCATAAAGCCGATGCCTGAAGGGTGTGTCCGGTGTCCGGATGTTGCGATTCCTGCGAACTAGTCTTTCTGATTCAAAACTTTGTTCAATATAAAGGGTGGCGGAGTCGACGTACGCAATATTGGGATTGATCAATGCGGCCGAAAGTTCGAAGTGTGAGTCTTCGACGCACCTGTAGGATTCCCAACGAATATCTCTCACCTGGTGGAATTTCCACATCAAAGCACCTGTGCCCCATTTTCGTGTGTTCAAT
>CANHUK010000276.1 GCA_947463755.1 Chitinophagaceae bacterium | reverse complement strand
TCCTGGGTGAGAACGGTGCGGGGAAGTCGACCCTCATGAAGATCCTCTCGGGGGTGCATGCAGACTTTGAAGGAGAAGTGCGGATCGACGGAAAGCGCAATTCCCTTGGGCATCCACGTGCGGCGGAGGCAGCAGGGATCGCCATCATCCATCAGGAACTCAACCTGGTGCCGGACCTGGACATTGCTGCCAATATCTTCCTGGGCCGGGAGCCCGTGAATCGCTGGGGGATCCTGGATCGATCGGCCATGCGTAAACGTTGTCAAAGTCTTTTGCAGCAACTGGGACTGGATACAGACCCTGATCGATCGGTAGGTGACCTGAGGGTCGGGGAGCAGCAACTCGTGGAGATCGCAAAGGCATTGCATCTCGAAGCTTCCGTGATCATCATGGATGAGCCCACGTCTGCGTTGAGCGACCGGGAGACAGAAAGGTTGTTCCAAATCATCCGTTCCTTGCGGGCGGAGGGTCGTACGATCGTGTACATCTCCCATCGTTTTGATGAGATCTTCGCCCTGGCAGATCGTTATGTGGTTTTACGAGACGGGCGCTCTGTAGGGGATGGTATGATCCGGGATGCCGATGCGGATGCACTCATCCGGATGATGACGGGCCGTGCATCCGTGACGACCAGGTCCGAAGGTCGTTCGGATGCTGGAGAAGTCCGTTTGCGTGCGAACGGTCTTTGTCTGCAGTCGCCTGAGAAAGGCAGGCCCGATCTGCTCCATAACATCACTTTTTCGATGCATGCGGGAGAAGTCGTTGGCCTTTATGGCCTGATGGGTGCAGGCCGCAGTGAGCTGCTGGGTGCACTGTTCGGGTGCTACAAATTTCGTGTAACCGGAACCGTTAGTATCGATGGTCAGGATGTGCGCATAACATCTCCGGCGGATGCGGTTACCCATGGCATAGCGATGGTTCCGGAAGACCGAAAGATCCAGGGGATCTTTCCGGAAGAAGACATCCGTACGAATCTTTCTATGGCGGTGCTCGGCCGGATATCGGGGGCTTTGGGGCTGGTCGATGTGCAGCGGGAGGTGACTCTTTCCGATGGGATGGTCGGTCGGCTTGCTGTCCGGGCGTATTCCGATCGGCAGCGCATATCCACCCTGAGTGGTGGCAATCAGCAAAAGGTCATACTCGGTCGCTGGCTGGCGACGAAGCCCCGCATATTGTTACTGGATGAGCCTACACGGGGGATCGACGTCGGGGCGAAGGCGGAGATCCATGCACTCATCAGGAGTCTGTCGGCTGAAGGCGTCGCTGTGCTGGTGGCCTCTTCAGAACTTCCGGAGATCTTGACCTTGTCGGATCGCGTGCTGGTACTCTCAGCAGGCCGGCTGACGGCGGATATCCCCGTGGCGGAGGCCGATGAACAGGTCATCCTCCGGTTTGCACTTCCTCAAAAATTGTCAACATGACTGATATGCTTCAGAACCGGCCACTTCGTTGGCAGCAGGTCCGTCCGCTCATCGCACTGTTCATCCTCTGTCTGGCGCTGGGCTTGACTTCCGATCGTTTTCTCACGCCGGCCAATGGCCTGAATGTATTGAGGCAGATCTCCGTGAACGTATGCATCGCGACGGGGATGACGCTGGTGGTCCTGACGGGCGGGATCGATCTGTCTGTTGGCTCGGTGCTTGCCTGTTGCGGAGCCTTGTCGGCGGGCTTGCTCACGCGCGGAATTTCTTTGCCCGCTTTCGATCTGTTTGTTGGCTTCACGCTGACGGGTGCGCTGCTGGCCGCAGTGCTGGCCGGATCCGCCTTCGGTTATTTCAACGGATGGATGGTGACCCGGTTCCGGGTGCCTCCTTTTGTGGCGACCCTGGCCATGCTGACCATCGCCCGGGGGATGACCATGCTGTACACGGAAGGTCATCCGATCAGTCAACTTGGCACAGGCTTCGCTCATCTTGGTTCCGGCAGCTGGGCAGGTTTGCCCGTTCCCGTATGGATGGCGGTCTTGGTGGTGCTGGCAGCCCATGTCATCACCAGAAAAACCCGCATGGGCCGTTACATCTATGCCATCGGAGGCAATGAAGAGGCAGCCAGGTTGTCGGGCATCCATATTTCGCGTGTAAAGAACAGGGTGTACGCCATCGCCGGAGGTTTGGCGGCGTTGGGTGGCCTGATCGTCACGGCCCGGTTGGATTCTGCACAGCCCAATGCAGGCACGGGCTATGAGCTGGATGCCATTGCCGCGGTAGTGATCGGCGGCACTTCGCTCAGCGGCGGACGGGGGAGTGTGACCGGCACGGTGATGGGCGCCGTGATCATCGGTGTGCTCAACAATGGGTTGGTCCTGCTGAACGTATCTCCTTTCTGGCAACAGGTGGTGAAGGGATCGGTCATCCTGCTGGCGGTGATCGTTGACCGGATGGGCAACCAGCGAAAAGACTGAACCATCTCATGAAAAATAAATATATCCTCGCGATTGCTCAGGGCACGAGTTCCACCAAGACGCTGATCTTTGATCAGAAGGGCAAGGTCATGGCCAGGGGTACAGAGCCGTTGGTGACAAGTTATTTGGATGGAGGCCTGGTAGAACAAGATCCCCGCGGGATCTGGGAGAATGTTCGTTCATCTGCGAACAGGTGTCTTTGGGATTTCAAGTCGAAGGGATTCGATCCTGCAGACATCTCTGCCATCGGTATTTCCAATCAGCGCGAGACCTTTGTGATCTGGGATGCCGCCGGTCGTCCGCTTCATCCGGCGGTGGTTTGGCAGTGCAAGCGTTCGGTGTCGATCTGTCAGGATCTGCGAGCGGCCGGTTTGGAGGAACTTGTCCGCGCGCGGACGGGTCTCATCATCGATCCATATTTTTCTGCGACCAAACTCAAATGGCTGAAGGATCATGTGGCATCGATCCGAGCGTCGATCGATGCAGGGGAAGCCTATTTCGGAACCATCGACAGCTGGCTGTTGTATTGTATGACAGAGGGCCGTGTGCATGCGACGGATCATTCCAATGCATCCCGCACATTGATGTTTGATATTCATCGTCTGCAATGGGATGAGGAGTTGATAGCGGCTTTTGGGTTGAAAGGTATTCGGTTGCCGGAGGTGCGGCCCGGTGCGGATCATTTTGGGTATACTGACCTGGACGGACTCCTTCCATGTAGGGTACCCGTCACCGGTAT
Source organism: Chitinophagaceae bacterium (assembly GCA_947463755.1). Lineage (GTDB taxonomy): Bacteria > Bacteroidota > Bacteroidia > Chitinophagales > Chitinophagaceae > Pollutibacter. The sequence goes on along the minus strand of CANHUK010000276.1, from coordinate 848 downwards.
GTTGGGGGATTCTCATGCGGCTGCCTTTGGGGAGTGTTGTTTTTCAGCCGGCGAGGCGAAGGCCACGCTGGGCACGGGTTGCAGCATATTGATGAACATCGGTGAGCGACCGATGCCTTCGAAGAACGGGATGGTGACCACCATCTGCTGGAGTACGAAGGATGAGGTTTGCTATGCCTACGAGGGGGTGATCGTGTCTTGCGGTTCGACCCTGCAGTGGGTGAGTGAAAAACTGGGCCTCTTCAGAGATCCGCGTCAAACGGAAGCCATGGCCCATGCGGTCTCTGACAGCGGGGGCGTGGTGCTGGTGCCGGCGTTCAGCGGACTTGGGTCGCCGCACTGGCAGGCAGATCGCAGGGCTTCGATCACGGGCATCGGATTTGAAACCACCAAGGAGCACATTGTTCGGGCCGCACTTGAATCCATCCCGTATCAGATCCGGGATGTCATTGATGCGATGGCCGCAGATGCGGGCATCCGTCCGGATATCTTGAAAGTGGATGGCGGCATCACGGCGAACACTTTTGTGATGCAGTTCCTGGCGGATCTGCTGGAGCGTCCGGTCGATATGATCGGCATGCCCGATGTGTCGGCCATGGGTGCAGCGTTCATGGCGGGATTGGGCGCAGGTGTTTATGCGGATACCAGTGTTTTTCGCGGGATGAGCTGCGTTCAGGAACGCATGGAGCCGAAGGCAGCGCCGATGGTCATGGAAGGGTATGCTCGCTGGCGGAAAGAATTGTCACGTATTTGATCTATATTTTAACCGGGACGCATGACGATCAAGGATATCGCATTGAAACTGGGACTGTCGAATTCGACGGTTTCAAGGGCTTTGCGAGACAGCT
>CANHUK010000275.1 GCA_947463755.1 Chitinophagaceae bacterium | reverse complement strand
GGAAAATGAAAACGTGAACGATGATGTCCCGCCAGTGATTGCAGGGCCGACAGGGTATCAGTTACCCGGATGAACCAGGCGTCCGGACAGTCCTCGAAAGCATCCGCAGACGAGATCACAAAGGTTCGAACCCCGCGCGAATACAATTCATCGATGAACTGGTGGCCATCCCCCCGGCCAGTTGCCAGCGCAAAGAACATGGTACCAGCCGGGGCCACCAGCTTTCTGCTGTCGGTAAGCAGATACGCTAAGACAGGCGCTTCTCCATGTCCGGGACGCAGAACGCCACCCAGCAGTCGGGCCACTAACGGTGGCGTATACACGAAAACACCGTGGTCAGGCGACTCCATGGCGGGCATCGCGTTTGGCTTTGATGCGCCGGTGTCTGATGGAATAGAGGATGGATCCGGCCAGGCACGCGACGATGACAGACAGGGAAACGAAAATGTTGATGCGGATATCGAAATACTCCACCAGCATTTTCACACCGATGAAAGCCAGTACAATGGCGATACCCTGCTGGAGGAAGTCGAACTGGTCGACCGCTCCCCGAAGCAGAAAGAAGAGCGAACGCAATCCAAGGATGGCGAAGATATTCGACGAATAGATCACCAGCTTGTCATCTGCCGTGAAATCGGCGGCGGCATCATCGCGCACCAGTGATACCACCGTGGGGATGGAGTCGAGCGCGAAGGCCAGGTCTACCGCGGCCAGCATGATCACGACAACGGACAACGTCGTGAAGAAGACCTTGCCGTGATGCTGGATGAAGTATCTCCCTTTAGGCTCGAGTTCCGAGAGCCTCAGGTATTTTTTCATGAACTTATACACGGATGTTTCGGCCGGATCGAACTCTGCCTCATCTTTCTTGAAGAACAACTTGTAACCGGTATAGAGCAGGAAGAATCCGAATACGTAAAGGATCCAGTGAAAACGTTCGATCAACCCAATGCCAACGGCAATGAATATGATCCGGAATACGATCGCCAGCAGGATACCGATGAGCAGGGCCCGGCCCGCATCCGTTTCCTCCACCTTGAAATAAGTGAAGATCAGAATGAATACGAAGATATTGTCTACGCTGAGCGACCACTCCATCAGATAGGCCGTGAAATATTTGGTGGCTACCATGGGCGTCTTTTCGATCCATAGGAACACGCAGAAAGCCAACGACAACGCCACCCAGAACAGGGTCTGATACAGGGCCTTCTTCATGGAGATCGAGGAGTTGCGCTTGCTCATCAGGCCAAGGTCAAAGACAAGCGCCAGGGTCAGGAGTACGCCGAAAGTGAGATAGGTGATCTGGTCAGGGGTCATGTCGAAAAGTTTGTTTCATCCGGATACGGATGGCTGCAAAGATACGAAATCGCCGTCAGGCGTCCTTTCTGAAGGTGGCGCCGAAACGGCGTTTCCTCCAGTACTGCCAGGCCGCGATGCACAAGAGGGTCAGCAGCATCGGACCGGTAATGTCGAACAACTGCCATTGCAGGCGCTCGGTTTCGACACGCTTGTCATCGAGCAGCCGCAGGGTGTAGTCTTTCGATCTTGTTTCCAGGATGCCCGTACTGTCGGTCAGATATTCCAGGGTGTTCAACAAAAAGCTGCGATTGGCATATTGTTGACGGGTGTAGGCATTCATGCCCATCTGCAGGGGACCATCCTGCTGCGAGATCTCATTCAGGGGCAGGTCACCATCCCCCACGACCACCATCTTTCCTTCTGATCCGGAGGTTGCCAGAAAGGGCGTGCCCTGAACGGCCTGGAGCGAATCCGCCTGGGCTCGTCCGAGCCGATTTGCGTAGAGGGAGCTGAAACGCCCCTCCAGCAGCACCGCCACCGGAATGTCCGAAGACCTGAAACTGGCCAGGTCATCCTCTGTGCGGATGCTCTCCCATTCCACCTGCGCGGGGGTCGGCAGCGACCGGGCGGTTGGGGAGGTGGTCAGGAGGATGGTCTTCCGGATGCCCGGGGCCTTGACGGTATCGATGGACTGGGGAAATTTCGACAAGACGTAGTCCATATTCTTGGCGATAGGATGTCGGCCGTTATGGCGAAGCAGCGGATAGTAAGGCCAGGGCAGGACTTCGATCTGTGGCTTGTCACCCATCTGTCCGATCACGGAAGGAATGCCGTCGTTCTGCAGGTCCTGGACCAGATCACGATTCACCCGGGCACCATACCGAAACAGAAGGTCTTCCAGATTGAGCCCGAGATCGAAGGCGATGAACGACCCCTCGCTTCGCTGAAGGCTGTCGAGGCTTGCATACAGATTGTCCAGCATCCAGACGACCCGTCCGCCCCGCATCACATACTGGTCGATCTTCAGTTTCTGTGCATCCGTGAACGGTCGCATGGGCTTCACGACACAGATCGCGCTGAAATCTGAGGGAATATGCGTTACGCTGTCGATCGGGATGATGCGGAAGGCATAGTTGGGCCGAAGCGTTTGTTCTATGAGGTCGTAGATCCGGTAATCCAGCGGTTCCCCGTTGCCGGCGAGATATCCTACCAGCGGAACGGTCTGCCGCACAGCCTTTCGGATAGCATCCGCAAAACGATATTCCAGCAAGGCCTCCGCGTTGTTCAGCGACTCGATCCCTGAAAGCTGACTCTGGCCCGAGAGCAGATCGACACCCACTGTCCGGTCACCATGACGGATCACCGCACCTGCAAACAGCAGCGTTTCCTCGGTGCCCTCACCCTGTTTCGTTTGTGCCTTGACATTCGTAGGATTGATCCCCAGTTGCTGCAGAGAGTCATAAATGACGGCCCGCGTACTGTCATCCGCCTCAGAAGCGGGTCTGGCGAAAGTGAAGTTGACCCGGTCTGGCGCGATGTCCCGCAGATCGTTCAGCAGGTCGCGGGTCGCGTTTGAGAGTTTTTGGAAACCCGCCGGCATATCCCCGTCCAGGAGCACTGTGACCTCCACAGGTCCGTTAAGGTCCCGAACCAGCCTGCGGGTCGGCTCTGAGAGGGTGAACCTCCGCTCCTCCGTCAGGTCGAGGCGCATATGAAAAACGGTGGAGAGCAGATTGACTGCCACCAGGACGGAAAAGACCGCCAGCCACCCGAATCGCGCACGAATCATCCTGTCCAGCATATATCAGCGGTTCTGAAGTTTCCGGGCAGTGAGAAAAAGAAAGAAGGCGACGACAGAAGCGAAATAGACGACATCGCGGCTGTCGATCACGCCGCGGCTGATGCTTCGGTAATGGGCCTCAATGCCCAGCATTTCGACCCAGTAACCGGCACCACCCCGCAGGAAATCCAGACCGGCGATCGCAGTAAAGGCCGTGTGAAAGACAAAGCATCCAAAGGCACTCGCCAGGAAGGCGACCACCGGATTGGCACTCAGACTGCTGAAAAAGATGCCAATGGCCGTAAACACAGCGGAGAGGGCGACAAGCCCGATGTACGAACCAACGATCCCTCCCGAGTCAATGCCGGCCGTAGATAGCCGGGCAACCGTCCACACATAGATCAGGGTGGGCAACAGGGCACAAACGACGATCAGCAGGGCCGCCAGATACTTCCCACCGATGATGGCGGCTTGCGTGAGTGGCCTCGAACAGAGCACCTCCCAAGTGCCGGCGCGGAACTCCTCTGAGAAACTGCGCATCGTTATGGCAGGGATCAGCATCAGCAGGATCCAGGGCGCTGTCCGGAAGAAGGCATCCAGGGTCGCATAGCCCGCATCAAAAAGATTGGTGTCCGGAAAAACGAACAGGAACAGACCATTCAGCAGCAGAAACAGCAAGACCGACAGGTACCCCGTCATACTGCTGAAAAACTGTCCCAGCTCCTTGCGGATGATCGTCCTCATACCTGCTTATTATCTGCAAGATTACATGAAGCGGAGAAAAAAACGATGAAAATTCGGTGCTTTAACATAGTACACCCCCTCTTCAGGATCGTAGCTTGCCCGGAAGCGAGATGGAAGATGAAGCGAATGATCTGTACGGGAGCCTGGATGCTGTGTGTATTATCTACCTG
>CANHUK010000274.1 GCA_947463755.1 Chitinophagaceae bacterium | reverse complement strand
GATCAGCGCGGTGCTCAACCCCGCCCATTTGTGCCTGTCCACGGCTTCGCCATTGTAATCTCCGGTAGCTTCGAGGGTCAGTCCGGTGATGCATGCCAGGATGGCTGCCAGTGCACCAATGGCAGTGATCAGCGGGATGAGCGGGGCGTAGGAACGAAAACGACGAAAGATCATCATCCATTCCAGAATGCCGGCCAGAAAGAGGATGCCGATCGGAAGGTGGACAATGGCCGGATGCAGATTACCGAGCAGGGATGCCATGAACATGGATGGGTTGTCTTGAGGTGTTGACCGAAACGGAAGGATGGTTAGGCGATGATATCCCGAATGACCGATCCGTGGACATCGGTAAGCCTGAATGGCCTGCCCTGAAAATCGTAGGTCAACTTTTCATGGTCGAATCCCAGCTGGTTCAGTATGGTGGCCTGAATATCATATACAGATACTTTGTCCTTTACGGCAGCGTATCCGATCTCGTCCGTTTCGCCATGGGTGTGCCCACCCTTGACACCGCCCCCGGCCATCCACATACAAAAGGCCTCTGAGTGGTGATCTCTTCCTGTGTAGGGATTCTGTTTGCCCTCCCGGTTCTCCTGCATGGGTGTCCGACCGAATTCTCCGCCCCATACGACCAGGGTTTCATCCAGGAGTCCGCGTTGCTTCAGGTCCAGCACCAGGGCTGTCATGGCGCGGTCTACCTGACGTGTTTTGTTGACCAGGCCTATATCCAGTGAACCATCAGGTCCTGTACCATGCATATCCCATCCCCAATCGAAGATCTGCACGAAACGTACCCCCTTTTCGACCAGTTTCCGGGCGAGGAGTATGTTGTTGGCGAGTGAGGTCTTGCCCGGTTGTGTTCCATAAAGCTCATGAATATATGCCGGTTCGTCATTGATATTCATTACTTCCGGTACGGCCGTCTGCATCTTGTAGGCCATCGCGTATTGCGCGATGCGTGAAAGCGTTTCGGGGTCTCCCAGTTGCTCATGTGTCAAGCGGTTGATTTCTCCGATGCTTTCAATGGTAGCTTTCCGAAGGTCGCGATCCATCCCCGCAGGATCTTCCAGGAACAATACAGGCTCGCCCTCCGACCGGCACTGGACACCCTGGTAGACGGAGGGGAGGAACCCACTGCCCCATACGCTCTTCCCGGCATCCGGATTCTTGCCTCCCGAAGTAAGGACGATGAACCCCGGCAGATTGCTGTTCTCCGTACCAAGGCCATATGATACCCAGGCGCCCATGGACGGACGTCCGAGCCTGGGTGTACCGCAATGCATCAGCAGCTGAGCCGGGCCGTGATTGAACTGATCCGTATTAACGGTTTTGATCACGGTCACGTCATCTGCGATTTGCCTGAAATGGGGGAGGAGGTCTGATAGCCACAGGCCGCTTTCGCCATATTGGCTAAAACCTGCCTGTGGGCCCAACATCTTGGGGACACCGCGAATGAAGGCGAATTTCTTTCCTTCCAGCAGAGATGGCGGACATTCCTGGCCGTTAAGCTTGGTCAGTTCCGGCTTGTAGTCGAACAGTTCCAGCTGGGATGGCGCTCCGGCCATGTGGAGATAGATGACCGATCGCGCACGCGGAGCGAAGTGTGGTGTCCTGGGCGACATGGGATGTGCAGAGCCAATGGCCGAACCGGATGGAGCAGGTTTCCCTTTTTCACCCAGCCAGTCGCATCCGCCCAGCAAAGATCCAAGGCCCATCATACCGATACCGGTCCTGCATTCCCTCAGGAAATGTCTGCGGGTGGTCAGCTCAAGCTGTCTGTGCAGGGCCTCCCGTTTCAGTCTGTCCATCGCGTTCATCGGCTCCGTTTGATCAGTTTTTGGTAAGGAATTCGTCCATGTTGAGCAGGGCATTGCAGGTGACGGTCAGGGCCGCCACAGCGGGGATGTTGTTTTCATCCTGAACCCCCACCATCTCGCAGGTCTTTTCAGGATCTTTCATGTAAACCTGAAGTGCCCGGTCATGCAGGGCGATGAAAATGCGCAGCCTCTCCGGATCGATCTCGCAACCCATGGCCTCGCGGTAGGCGGCGGAAATAATGGCCGTCGGCCGGTCACCCAGTCGATTTCGAAGTCGGATGGCCAGACTTCTTGCAGCCTCCACAAATGCAGGGTCGTTGAGCGTGGTCAGCGCCTGCAATGGGGTATTGGTACGAATGCGTCGAGACAGACAGACTTCCCGGGCTGTCCCGTCGAAATTGATCATGGAAGGGTAGGGGCCTGTCCGTTTGATGTAGGTGTATACGGCTCTCCGATGCCTGTCTTCGCCGGGACTGAGATTCCATGTCTGACCATTATAAGGTGATTGCCAAACACCCTCCGGTTGGTAGGGCATGACACTGCGACCAAACATCTTCCCACTCAGGAGTCCACCTACAGCCAGCGCCTGATCGCGGATCTGCTCGGCACTAAGCCTTACCCTTGGTCCGCGGGCATACCAGCGGTTGAATGGATCCTTTTCGCGCTCTTCAGGCGTAACGATGGAAGATTGTCTGTAGGTGGCCGACAAGACCATGTCACGGATCGTCTTCTTTACACTCCATCCGTGATCATGCATGAAGGTCCATGAAAGATGATCCAGCAGGGCGCGATGGGTCGGCGGGATACCCTGTGTGCCGAGGTCTTCGAGTGTTTCTGTGAGTCCCTGGCCAAATAGTTGCTCCCAAAGTCGATTGACCATTGTCCGCGCCGTGAGCGGATTATCCTTACTCACCATCCACATAGCCAGGCCCAGTCGGTTTGAAGGGGCGTCGCCGGGCATGGGAATGAGCGATGCAGGCACACCGGGCTTGACCTTTGTCCCAGCTACGAGCCAGTTTCCCCGTTCGAAGACATGAGTGGGCCGATGAAAGGCGGGAGGATTTTCCACCAGGATCGGAGTGGTGACGGCCCGACCCTGTTGCAGCAGGTATTTGTAGGCAGAAACGGCGGAATCGTAACCGGGTCTTCCTACACCCGGCAATGCGTTCGTGAAATAAAACCAGTCGAATCGGATGCCGTTCTGATCGGGGTTCTTGAGATTCCGGTTGTCGTAGGTCAGATATACATCGTGGACGCCGCCGATCGGTTCAATGGCTGTTTCATGATGGAACCAGCCACCGGTTGTTTCCGGCACGTCGATCAGGGCGATGGCCGGGCCATTGGCACTATCCATCCTGACCGTGAGTTTTCCATCTTTCATCCTTGAATCGTAGCGGATCAGCAGGCGGTCGCGTCCGTTCAGATCGAAGCGGCCGATCCTGGCAGAAGACATTGCACGCATCACCAGCCACTTGGTATCTGATAGCTCGCTGTTCACGAAACGATCTGACCGGAGGCTATTCATGGCCGGCTGACGTGTCTTCAGGAATTTAATGAATGCTGTTGCTTCGCTTCGTGATCCGTTGGACTCCAACCAGTTCGAGACAAATTCCATACGCAGACTGTCGTCATCCCGAAATTCAAATAGCAAAGGATATTCGGCAAAGGTGTCCTCATCCCGGGTGTCATTCAGGAAGGCCATGAAGCGGTAGTATTCTTCATGCCGGAAAGGATCGTATGGATGACTATGGCATTGAACGCAGGCGAAACTGGTGCCCAGCATCACTTCCCAGGTTGTATTGACACGATCGATCACCGCTGCGGTACGGAACTCCTCATTATCTGTCCCACCCTCGTCGTTGGTCATCGTATTCCGATGGAAGGCCGTGGCAATCAGTTGTTCATCTGTAGCTCCGGGGAGCAGATCCCCGGCCATCTGTTCGGTCAGAAATCTGTCATAGGGCTTGTCTTCGTTGAAACTTTTGATCAGATAATCACGGTAGCGCCATATGTTCCTCGAGTCGTCCCGCTCATAACCCTTCGTGTCAGCATACCGCGCCAGGTCCATCCACGTCGAAGCCCAACGTTCGCCATAAGCACTCGATGCAAGCAGGCTGTCAACGAGTCGCTCGTACGCGTCGGAACGCTGGTCCCGTACGAAGGACTCGATCCTTTCCGGAGAAAGTGGCAGACCGGTCAGGTC
>CANHUK010000273.1 GCA_947463755.1 Chitinophagaceae bacterium | reverse complement strand
CTGAGACCATATATCGGTTCAGCGCGCGCAGCGTGTCGGTGAACATCGGCAACGGACGGCCGTCGATCGACGTCAGCCGCACGTCGGCCGTGGGGATACCCAGGGTCAGCGCCGGATCCCCGAGCAACGTGAACTTCCGGTTATTGATGATATCTCCGGAAGTCTGTATCGTGAGGTTCTTGGAGGCCCGGACGGCTTCACCGAGGGTCCTGTAGCCCCCGTCGGGGCGGGGATCGAGGGCCATCTTGAGATAATTGCTGTTCATCACCCGGTTGCTGTAGGCGAACACAAGCCGGGTGGTGGTCATCAGGGCGATGCCGCCGGCAGAAGAGGCCAGCAGGATCTGCTCTCCAATGGATCTTTCCAGCGGGTTGTCAAAGGGTGCGAAATCGCAGGTAGCGGTGATGAAGAGGGGCAGCTTGTCGCGATTCTTCCAGGATGCAACCATGTCTTCGTCCAGGATGGCCTCCTGAGCGAGACGTCGGCTGCCGCCATGTCCGCTGTAGTTCCAGATGAGGGTGCCGCCGAAGATGCGGCTGTTGATCGCGGCATTCACCAGCGGATAGCGGCTGCCGCCGGCCCCGCTCTCCTGACGATAGGCATCGAGATAGGTCTTGCCGATATTCCAGACCGAGTCGATGCCGGCGATGGTCAGGGCATGGAATTCCGCATCGTTCAGATGCACGTTCTGGTCTTCGTCGTCCGCCACCAGGCTGAACTGCGTACGCCAGGGACCCAGCGCCGGGGCGGCATGGTAGCGGATGACCTTGTCCACGAATGTCCTTGCTTCGGCAACCGTCGCGGCGGGGATCCTGCCGACGCCGATGTCGAGCAGACCGGGCCTAAGGGGATCGTTGATGTCTTCATCATCATCGAGTAATGCGTAGAAGTCATCGGTCGTGTAGGTGGAGAGCGGATCCAGTGATCCGGGCGACTGCCAGGCGGGGATGATGAACTGACCTCCGGCACCCAACCGGTTGAGCGGATCGAAGGTTCCGTCGCCGAACAGCAGCAGATACTTCGGTCGACGGGCGGTATCGGTACCGGCGCGGTCGTAGAACATCTTCACAAAATCCCGGATGCCGGCAGGATCGGGGGTTCCGGATGAAAACTCGTTCCATATCTGTCCGACCTCGACGACGATCGAAGACAGTCCCTCACGCTGTCGATGATTGGCCGCCAGTCGTTCTGCTTCCGTGCGCAGCCCCTCGGTCGTAACGATGATCATGGCCGGGAACTGCGGTCGGTGCAGGTCCTGGTTGGCCACGCGACCGACGTACCGGGGGATGGGCATTTGTGAAGGGACGAATGCAGTATACTCCCGGATGCGGGAGACATCGTTGCGGAAACGTGCCGGACTGCCGGTAACTGCCGGAATGTTGACCGGCCTTAGCGGATTGGTCACATCCCAGAGCAAGGCACCGGTTGGGAGAGATGAAAATACATACTCCGCGATGATGCCGGGGCCAATGCCCTCCAGATGCCGGAAAGCCATTTGAGAAAGGGAGGACATATCCAGCCTGCGTTTCCAGGAGATCACGAGCCGGTCAAGCCACCCCTGTGCATTCACGCTGCCGGGCGAAAAGGAGATGCCCAGCTGCAGGCGATTCTCTGAAAGTCTGCTGCCCGTCCGTGCCGATGCCCGGGTGGCTACGGGCTCGTATTGGATACCTGCCAGCGCGGGTGGCGTCAGTCGCTGGATCACCACGCCATTCAGCGAAACATCGAAGCGGGCAGGCTGGCCGAGGCTCCGGGCCAGGAGGTCGGCCGCAACAACCACATCCGTGCCCGGGATGAGCCCGCCGGACGGAAGCGTGTAGGTCCTGGACGTCAGGCGGCCGGGTCCGGCGCCGAACTCCTCACCGAACCACTCGCGGCCGCTGGACAGGAAATTCAGGCTGTCGCGCTCAATGGCCAGCCGCTCATCGAACCGGTCGATGGTTGCTCCGGCCGCGGAATAGGCCGGGGCATTCCCTACACGCAAACCCTGCCCTTCGATCCCCAGGAAATAATATGACTCGGCCGCGTACGGATGCTTTTGAAAAAAAAAACGTTGCTGGGCCGAATCTGTCTCCCATCTGTCGGGGCCCGGGGCATGGAACAGGATCTGGTCGCCCGTCCCGAAGGAGCCGTCGCCACCATCGTCGATCCATATGGCATTTTCTACCAGATCGTCGGGACGGGGTTTCCGGTTATCTTCAGGGAGCATGCCGCCACCATTCCCAAACAGGCGAATGGAAGCCGATGGAACAGGGAGCCGAATGCCCATCCGGGTCATCAGGGCGGCATCGATCCGATGGATGCCGGATGTGGCAACCGCAATTTTATGCCATTCTCCCGTGGCCAGCACGGAGCGGGTTGCATACATGCGCTGGGCCGACGATCCGCCGGCCATCAGTAGCCCTGCAAACAAAAGGATCGACCTGATCATGGGAGTAGCCCAAAATTATGATTAAGTAAACAATAATAGAGGGCAAGGGATCGACCTGTCTCTGTGGAAAGACATAAATTCGCAGTCCATGACAGATGATACCAACCCCTGAAAACAGGATTTGGTATAATATTTGTAGTCTAGAAACGTTCATTTATCAAGTTAAATCAGCACCATATGCAATTCGCGAGCCTGAAAAGCTTCTTCCTGGTTGCGGCGGCCTTCGTCTTTCTGTCTTCCTGCAAGAACGGCGGGATCTTCGGAAAGAAGTACGATAAGTCTTCCGTCACCGGGTGGAATTACAACGACAAGAACATGGCGGGCTTCGGCGTGCCCAAGGAGAAGGAGCAGAACACCGGTCCCGGCCTGGTATTTGTCCAGGGTGGTACCTTTGTCATGGGTGCTACCGATGAGGATGTCATGGGCGACTGGAACAATACACCCCGCCGCATCACGGTGCCATCTTTCTACATCGACCGCACCGAAGTGGCGAATATCCACTATCGTGAGTACATGCACTGGATCGAGAACAATTTCGATGATCCTGAGTATGCTGCAGTGGTCAACGGTGCGAAGCCGGACACCCTGGTATGGCGCAGCGAGCTTTCCGCGAACGAGCCTTATGTAGACTACTACTTCCGCCATCCTTCCTTCAATAACTATCCGGTGGTGGGCGTCACCTGGCGTCAGGCCAACGACTTCTGCATCTGGCGGAGTTCAAGGGTGAATGAGTTGATCCTCGTTCAAAAGGGGTTCATCAACAAGAACCAGCTCAAAACCATCCAGGGACAGGGCGAAGAGAATTTCACCACGAAATCATACCTGCTGGGACTCTACTCTCCCATGCCCGGTAAGCCAAATTCCAAGAAGACCCAACTCTTCGACGCAAATGGTAAGCCCCGGAACTTCGTAAAATTCGAAGATGGTATCCTGCTCCCTGAATATCGTCTCCCGACCGAAGCCGAGTGGGAATACGCTGCACTGGGTCTGGTGATGCAGAACCCCCGCCGTAAGACCAAAGACCAGGGCCGCGGAGAAGAACTCATTATGAACCGTCAGGTATATTCCTGGTCGCAGAACGTGAACGGTCTGCGCGATACGCGCTCCGGCTCCTGGCAGGGTAAGTTCATGGCGAACTTCAAGCGTGGAACGGGTGATTACATGGGTGTGGCCGGTGGTCTGAATGACAACGCCGCCTTCACTGCTCAGGTGGACGCCTATTTCCCCAACGGATTTGGCCTGTACAACATGTCCGGCAACGTCAACGAATGGGTGGCTGACGTCTATCGTCCGCTCAACTCCATGGATGTGGACGACATGAATTCTTATCGTGGTAACAAATTCCAGAAGCTCTATCAGAATTCCAATGGCGAATTCGAGCGCGACAGCCTGGGACGCGTTAAATACGTGGATGTAACGGATGCAGAAGCCAAGAATCGCCGGAACTACCAGAAAGGTAACGTGGTGGGCTACAAGGACGGCGACTCCGTTTCCAATGCCATCTACAATTATGGTAAGTCGACCCTGATCAGCGATAAATCACGCGTGTACAAGGGTGGCAGCTGGAATGACCTCCCCTACTGGCTGAGCCCGG
>CANHUK010000272.1 GCA_947463755.1 Chitinophagaceae bacterium | reverse complement strand
TCTCGCCATGCTCATCGGTAATGTCCAGAAAATGGTACTCATGGGCATCCATGATGTGACTGAAGATCACTTCATTCGCATCAAAACCCTCCTTCTTTTCCTCATGACCTCCGGTGGCTGGGGCGACATGCGTTTCGCCCGCCTGGTGACCGGATTCATGTTGTGCATTGGCCGCATTAGAAAAAAGGAATATATGTAAGGCGAAAACCGCTGCCAGCAAGTATTTCGACGGATTGACTGTCATGGTGGTCCCCAAATTTGGCGCAAAGATATGAAGGCTGACACGAAAATCCCAGTCGAAGGGGTAAAAACCAATGAAATATCGGAGTTTACGCGATCCCCACCGTTTTTCAACCCCGGCCACCGACAGGCGGCGTGCCGGGTCATCATTCCCCGGCAAACTGGAACCGGTGCAGTTTTGCATAAGCACCGTCCAGGGCCAGTAACTCCTCATGGGTGCCTGACTCCCGGATCCTTCCCTGCTCCAGCAGGATGATACGATGCGCCTTACGGATGGTCGAGAGCCTGTGGGCGATGACAATAGAGGTGCGCCCGCGGATCATCGTATCGATGGCGTGCTGAATGAGCCGCTCCGAATCCGTATCCACGGAGGAGGTGGCCTCGTCCAGGATCAGAATGGACGGGTTATATAGCAGCGCCCGAATGAAAGACAGCAGTTGCCGCTGACCGAGAGAGAGTGAACCGCCGCGCTCCCCCACCACGAAATCATAACCACCAGGCAACGACATGATGAAATCGTCCATCCCGATCAGGCGGGCAGCATCACGCACCCGCTCCTCAGGAATCCCGGGATCACGCAGCGTGAGGTTGTCGCGGATCGAACCTGAAAAAAGAAATACATCCTGCAAGACCACCCCCATCTGCCGGCGCAGGTCGGAAAGCTGAAAATCCCTGATATCCGTCCCGTCCAGACGGATCACACCGCCGGAGCAGTCGTACAGCCGGTTCAGTAAGCTGATGATGGTCGATTTACCACTACCCGTATCCCCCACGATGGCGAGGGTTTCGCCGGGCGCCACACGGAAACTGATGTCAGACAACACCGGCTGGCCGGGCAGGTAGGAGAAGTTTATCCCTTCAAAACGCACTTCGCCGCGCGCCTTCCCGATCCCAACGACGCCTTTGTCCTCCGTCCTGTCATCGTTGTCCAGGACGGTGAAAACGCGCCCCCCGGCCACCATGCCCATCTGCAGCACATTCAGCTTATCTGCGATCACGCGCAGTGGACGAAACAGCAGATTGAGCAACAATATAAAGGATACCACCTGTCCGGTGACGGCAGCAGATGCCATGGCATCTCCCTGCATCGATTGCCGTGCGGCGAACCAGACAAGCAATCCCATGGAAAAAGCCAGGATGATCTCCACAAACGGGAAAAAGACGGAATAGGCGAAGATGGCGCGGATGTTGGCATCGCGGTGCTGCCGGTTGATGGTGTCAAACGAGCGCGCCTCCCTGGCTTCGGCGGTAAAGGACTGGATGAGTGTGATGCCCGTGATGTGCTCCTGCACAAAGGCATTGAGCGATGCGATGGCGTTCCGCACCGTCACGAAGGACTTTTTCACACTTTCCTTGAACAGCCAGGTGCCAAGGATCATCAACGGAAAAGGGATCAGGCAAATCAGGGTAAGCGACCAGTTCGTATACAACATGGCGGCCAGGATCGCGATGATCGAGAGCAGGTCCGCCAGTACCGGCACCAGTCCGTCTGAAAACACATCATTCACCGACTCGATGTCGTTGACCGTACGCGTTGTCAGCGTACCGATCGGCGTACGATCGAACTGTCGCAAATTCAGCGAAAGGATCCGGTCGAAGACATCCCTACGCAGGTCGCGCACAACGGTCTGGCCAAGCCAGGTCGTGAGATAAGTGAAAAGAAAGCGCATGGCGGATTCCAGGATCAGTAACAGTACCTGGATGAGTGTAATATTGACCAGCAAATGAATGGCGAACCCTTTTTCCAGGTCGCCACCGAGGATATCGCGCAGCGTGTGGTCAATAAGCATGGGTCTGACCGGCGCAAAGGCCGCCAATACCAAAGCCAACAGGATCGATAGCAACAGCCGTAAACGATAAGGCCGGGCATATTGAAGCAAACGGCTAAAGGTGATGAAGTCAAAGGCGGCGGCTGGTGCTGTAGTTGATGACATGGGATCGACAATAATGCCGACAACCAGGGGGATGCTGCTCCCAATGACCGTCGGCCGGAGGCGAAATTACGCAATCAGAAGCGGCCTCCCTTCGTTTTGAGACAAATCGCTTATTTTCAAGGGATGATGAAAAGTACAAACGACCCTTCGATCCTTTGAAAAAGATATGTCTATATAAAAATGATTAAAAAAATTACCTCTAATCATTTATTCCTGCGAATGGTAAACCAAAGGGTAGGATACAGGCTTTTTCCCAGACTAATGCTCGTTTGCATGCTTTGTCTGATCAAGCCTGCAGTGGCCCAGGATTTTTTGTATTATACCAAAAATATCGCGGTTGACCTGAATCGTTCACACAAGGATGTGCACTGCGTCGTGCAGGATCAACAGGGTTTCTTCTGGGCGGCCACCTGGAACGGACTGTACCGGTTTGACGGTTTCAACATGGAACATGTACCGATTATGCCGGGAAATGCACCGATCCGAATTCTGGATATGATCCTTAGAAAAGGGCGGCTCTATCTCGGTACGGATCGGGGACTGAAATGCCTTAGGCTCAGCGACCGGGTACTACTGCCATTGCCGGGTGTTCCGACAGCCGATACCGCCATCCGTATCCGGATCGATGAGCGGGACAGACTGTGGTGGCTAAGCCACAATGGAGCAGTGTCGAGATACGATAAGGGTGGGCTGAAAAGGATACATATCAATCAGTACAAGTCATCCGCATTCGGTTCACTTGAAATCGCTGAAGGACGGGTCTGGGCAAGCTCCTTTTACCGTATGTTGTTTGAGATCGACCAGGAACAGGTGAAGATCAAAAAATCTGTTCAAACGCCGGAGGGAGCATTTGTTAATGCCATGATGATCGATCCGGATGGCAAGTTGAATTTGCTATGTAAAAATTTGGTCTACCGGATACAGCATACCGACGCCAAAGGGTTGGTATTTTACCCCAGACGGGAATTCGGAAGTGACGTAACTCAACTGCTATTCAGTCAGAAAGGTGCGTTTATCGTTCGCAACCATAATCGATTTGGGCATCTATATCAAAGCAGGGACAAACAGGTGTACAAGGAAATTCCCTGGTTTCAGGAGAAACCGGAAAACACGAACAGAATTCAACAATTCGGAGATATTCTGATGGTCTGCTACCGAAGTGGCATACTGATGGTGAACATCGCCCAAAACAGATTCGAGCCGTTACACATCACCTTTCGACCCGATATCGGGCAGGCTGAAACAGCCAGAGGCATGGAGGAGGATGACCGCTATGTTTATCTGGCCACCTATGAAGCCATTTACAAAATAAATAAGCAGACGGGGGTCAAAGGTCGACTCACCAATGGGAAATGGCTGTTCCGGGATATCTTTCGACAGGGAGACACACTCTGGGCAGCATCCGAGGGCATCGGACTGTTACGTACAGACCTGAAGACGGGACGGGTGACCATGGTCGGCGTCAGAGACAATCAGGAAAAACGGATCCTGATCTGCGTTAGTCCGCTGGGCAAAGACAGACTGATCGTCGGGGGATACGATGGCGTTTCAATTTATGAAAAGGGATCTGACCGGCTGATTAAACTGGAACCCAATCTTAAAGGACGCAGGATCGGAGACGGGATGGTCTTTCAGACGGAGGCCGTGGATGATCATCGTTTTATTGTAGCCAGTCAGGCGGGACTTTTTCTGTTGGATGACAAAGGCAGCGTCTTGCGAAGATTCGGCAGTGAGATAAACGGGGAACTTGGCATGGAAGTGCTATGCTTCTGGCGGGCACCGGACGAAACTCTTTGGGCAGGTACCACGGGAGGACTTTTTCATATCAATGCAGCAGGTAAGATTCTGAGACGCATCACCATG
>CANHUK010000271.1 GCA_947463755.1 Chitinophagaceae bacterium | reverse complement strand
TCCCGGATATCATCCCGATAGAAGGTGATGTCCAGTTTTCCGTAATCGATCGGAAGACCGGGGTAGAGTCCGCGGATGTAATCGATCATGAAATCACTGACCGGAACGCCCCTGGGCTGTATGCCGATGAAGCAGGTCTCATTGAACGGATGATGGTTCTCAATCAGCTGATGGGCGAGACGCTTGAGGGTGAGTTCAAGCTGTGCCTTGTCCATGATGGTTGTCTGGTCCTGCATGAGGGATTGTTTTCGGTCAGGGTTCCTGCATGAAAGGATAGCGGTAATCCACCGGTGGTACGTAGGTTTCCTTGATGGTGCGTGGACTGAGCCAGCGCAGCAGATTGAGCATGGACCCTGCCTTGTCGTTGGTACCTGATGCCCGGGCACCGCCAAAAGGTTGTTGTCCGACCACAGCGCCGGTCGGCTTGTCGTTGATATAGAAGTTTCCGGACGACTGACTGAGGCGATGGGTGGCCAGTTCAATGGCCGATCTGTCCTGTGCGATGATGGAGCCGGTCAACGCGTAGGGAGATGTCCGATCCAGGACTGCCATGGTTTGTTCGAACTGATCTGCATCGTACACATACATCGTCAGCACCGGACCGAAGATCTCTTCGCACATGGTCACATAATTCGGATCGGTAGTTTCGATGAGCGTGGGGGGGATGAAGTATCCTACAGATTTATCATACCGACCTCCTGCCAGGATGCGGGCATTTTCGGCATTCCTGGCCTTGTCTATGTATCCGGCAATGCGGTCGAATGACTTTTCGTCAATGACGGCATTGATGAAATTGGTGAAATCCTCTACGCTTCCCATACGAAAAGATTCGATCCCTTTCACAAGTTTTTCGCGGATCTCATCTGCCAGATTGGACGGAATATAAGCCCTGGAGGCGGCGGAGCATTTCTGCCCCTGATATTCAAAGGCTCCGCGGAGTAATGCCGTGACGGTCACATCCACATCTGCAGAATGGTGCACCATCACAAAATCTTTTCCTCCGGTCTCTCCGACGATCCGGGGATAGGATCTATACTTTCCGGTGTTCGACCCGATGGTCTTCCACATATGATTGAACACGCCGGTGGAGCCCGTGAAATGAACACCGGCGAAATCCGGGTGGGAGAAGCATACCTCTCCGAGCGTAGGCCCATCCACATAGATCAGGTTGATGACTCCATCGGGCAGACCCGCTTCCTTCAGGATCCGCATGAACATCTGTGCGGAATACACTTGCGTATGCGCACATTTCCAAACCACCACATTTCCGCAGAGTGCGGCCGATGTGGGCAGATTTGCGCCAATAGCGGTGAAATTGAACGGAGACACGGCGAGTACAAAACCCTCGAGCGGCCTGTATTCCATTCTGTTATGTATTCCAGGAGCACTGACAGGTTGCAGACGATAGATCTCACTGAGGAAATGTACGTTGAACCGCAGGAAGTCAATGGTTTCACAGGCGCTGTCTATTTCAGCCTGATAAACGCTCTTACTCTGACCCAGCATTGTCGTGCCGTTCAGGTATGGGCGATATTTTCCGGCGATCAGGTCTGCTGCTTTCAGAAAGATCTGTGCGCGGCTTTCCCATGAAAGAGATGCCCAGGATGTCTTGGCGGCAAGGGCTGCTTCGATCGCTGCGTGCACATGCGTGGCATCACCTTCGTGGAAGTGGCCAAGGATATGTGCATGTTCATGGGGAGGTCGCATGGCTACCAGCCTTCCGGTGCGTAGTTCCCGGCCACCGATGTACATGGGTACATCCGCCTGCTCCTCCTTCAACAACGCCAGCACCTCTTTAAGTCGGCGTTTTTCCGGCGAACCGGGGGCATATGATAATACCGGTTCATTGGCCGGAAGCGGGAGACTGAATTGTCCGTTCTGCATGGTCAACCTGAATGGATTTGAAATGAATGAACGGGGATCCTATAAGCCGCGGGGTCAGGATTCCTGTTCTTTTTCTGACATGAGAAAAGCCTTGATGAATCCGTCTATTTCGCCATCCATCACCGGCTGGATGTTTCCGACCTCATAATCCGTCCGATGATCTTTGATCATTTTATAGGGATGGAATACATAGCTTCGGATCTGGCTTCCCCACTCGATCTTCTTTTTGGTGGCATTGTTGGCATTCTTGATGGCTTCGCGCTTGCGCATCTCCTCTTCGTAGAGTCGGCTCCGAAGCATGGCCATGGCCTTTTCACGGTTCTCTCCCTGTGTGCGTGCCTGCTGACACTCGACGATGATACCGGAAGGTTTGTGTGTCAGGCGAACAGCGGTCTCTACCTTGTTCACATTCTGGCCACCGGAACCACCGCTCCGGAAGAATGCCCATTCGATATCAGCGGCATTGACCTCTATCTCAATGGTATCATCTATCAGCGGATATACATAAACGGATGCGAAAGAGGTATGTCTGCGGGCATTGCTATCGAAAGGAGAGATCCTTACGAGGCGATGGACTCCGTTCTCTGCCTTCAAAAATCCGTAGGCAAAGGGGCCGTCAAACTGAAGTGTGCACGTTTTGATACCTGCGCCGTCGCCATCCTGCCAGTCGAGTTCACTGACAGACCAGTCCTGCTTTTGGCCGTACATACGGTACATGCGGGCGAGTATCTCTGCCCAGTCCTGGCTTTCTGTTCCACCGGCACCCGAATTGATCTGTAGAACGGCGGGGAGCTCGTCCTCCGGCTGGTTGAGGGTGCTCTTGAATTCTGCCTCCTCGACCATCGCCCGTGCGTGGTCATATGCCGTTTTCACGTCTTCTTCAGTCCCTTCGCCTTCCTTCCAGAACTCAAAGAGTACGGCAAAATCTTCCACTGCGGATTCTGTGTCCGTGTAGAGTTTGAGCCAGAATTCGTTCAACTTGATATTCTTCAGGATCTCTGTGGCACGCTTATTATCGTCCCAGAAACCCGGAGAAAGTGACCGTTGCCTGTCTTCGTTTATTTTATATTGTCGGTTAGCGACGTCAAAGAAACCTCCTCAGGACAAGCAGGCGGTCCCTCATATCTTTAATTTGCTCTTGTGTCATAGGTACAAATGTACGAAGGCGTGAGTGAATTTCCTTTAATCTGAGATATGAATCCGCTGAGGGAAGTATTTTTCGGCCTGTCAACTTTAGCGCAATGACTTTGTTTGGGTTAACACGCCTTCCAAAAGTATACCATGGTACAAGCATATAATTTCCTCGCCTCCTGGCAACTGTTTCCTGAAAAATGTGAATATGCCCGCGGCGAAAGGCCATTGTCCGGCACTTTACGGATGCGTTGTCCGGATGGTGAACGATTACTGGAAATTGAGACCGGATGGGTGAATATGCAGCGTCAGGCATTCTCATCCGTCATGAAACTTGTCCCGGATGGACGGCCCCAGACGATGGAAGACCTGGCATTCGCAGACAGCGTTGTGGCGAATTTTTCAGACGGCATCACTTTTGAGACTCTTTTTCACCGCGAGGGGATTCGTACGCTTACCGTAAAGTACGAGATCATGCCGAACGGATACCTGCGCGTCAGGCAGGAAGGGGTCGATGCTAACGGCGAAGCCTACGCGAACACCGAATATTACCATAAACAGATGAGTGTTCTCCCCTACTCTGCTTCGGTTTCAGGAGCCGTCATCAAGCCAACGGAGGAGGGAGTGATCAGACATAAGTCGCTGACGGCGATGGAGGAGCAGACCAACATGCAACTCGAGCAGATCCGAAAGCAGATCGAACTCCTGGCGCTGCAAGCTCAGGAGATCCAGAAGCGAAAGGAATTGTCCTTGCTCATTTACGATGCAAAACTCAGTTTCAGTCCGGTCATCGGGCACATATATCATCTGTATGAAAAGAGGGACGGAACACATGTCCTGTCGATGGTCAGTCCAACGGAATGGGGCGGCAGCGGTCCATTCAGGCGCTGCATCGCCAGTGTGAAGCTATTGGCCGATCACACATGGATGGAGATCATCTGAATTGACCTATTCTTGCCATTGCTGATGTTGGTGCTTTAACGCAAAACGCCGTCCCCATTATGGAGACGGCGATTTATTTTT
>CANHUK010000270.1 GCA_947463755.1 Chitinophagaceae bacterium | reverse complement strand
TCGACATGCTCAAATCGGGGTACGCGAACGAGTTGCTATCGTCGTACATCGAACAGGGGCAGGTGGAGATCGTGAATCAGAACATCTATGAGGAGGGGGCACTCACCCGCTTCAGCGGTCGTTTCGACCTGATCATCCTGAAGGATGTGATCGAGCATATTCCGGACCAGGAGCGGTTCATCCCCTACCTCAGGCGTTTCCTGAAGCCGGGTGGTCATGTCTTCTTCGGGTTTCCGCCCTGGTACATGCCGCATGGCGGCCATCAGCAGGTATGCCGTCGCAAGTGGATGTCGATGATGCCATGGATACATCTGCTGCCCGTGCCGCTCTACAAGGGGGTACTTAAACTTTCCGGAGAGTATGACGCCGTCATTCAGGAATTGCTGGAGGTCAAGTCCACCGGCATTTCCATCGAAAGATTTGAACGGATCGTCAAGCGGAGCGACTATTCGATCGAAGCGAGGACCTTCTATCTGATCAATCCGATCTACCGCTACAAATTTGGTGTGAACGGCCGAAAGCAATGGGGGCCGATCGCAGCGATCCCTTTCGTCAGGAATTTCGTGACCACCTGCATGTATTATCTGATCCGGGCCTGAGGCTTTGTTCAGATCGCCTGCCGCGCTTTCAGTTCGAGATAGGAATTAACGGTTTGCACCGTGAGTTCTGCGGGTGGTGTGAGGATGGATCCGATCCCATGCCGGGCGAGTTCGCGGACGATCTGTCTTTTTTCCTGATCGAAGCGGGCCGCGATGGTTCGGTGATAGACTTCTTCCACGGTCCGCGCGGGGGTCTCTACTTTTTCTTTCAACATCGGATTTTCGAAGAACACGACCATCAGCAGGTGATCGACGGCGATGCGGCGCAAATAGGGCAATTGTCTGCGCAGGCCGCTCAGGGATTCGAAATTGGTGAAAAGCATCACGAGGCTGCGCTGGCTGATGCGGCGGCGGACGAAGGCGTAGAGCCGCTCATAGTCACTTTCCAGGAAGCGGGTCTTCTGATGGTGCAGAACCTCGAGGATGGCGCCCATTTGTGAGGCGCGGGAGGCGGCGGGCAGGAACTGGCCGATGTCTTCGGAGAACGTGAGGATGCCTGCCTTGTCTTGTTTCACCAGGGCCACGTTGGAGAGGACGACGGAGGCGTTGATGGCATGATCGAGCAGGCTCATGCCGTCGAAGGGCATGCGCATGGTGCGTCCCTTATCGATCAGGCAATAGACCTGCTGACTGCGTTCGTCGGTATAGCCATTGACCATCATTTGTCCGCGGCGGGCCGTGGCCTTCCAGTTGATGGTCCGGATGTCATCTCCCTGGACATAATCACGCACCTGTTCGAATTCCATGCTATGCCCCAGTCTTCTGACCCGTTTGATGCCGACGGCACTCAGCCGGTCGTTGATGGCCATGAGCTGGTAGCGGCGCATCTGAAGAAAGGCGGGGTAGACCGGAACATTTCGGCCCTGGTCGAAGCGGTAACGACGTTCCACGAGTCCAAGCGGGCTGCGGACAAACACATTCAACTTGCCGAAAGCGTACACGCCGCGTTTAACAGGGCGCAGGGCATATGACAGGCTGGCTTCACCCCGGGCGGGAAGCCGGGTATGCATGAGGAAGTCGCGCCGCTGGAATTGCTCCGGCAGCTCGTCCACCAGCTCCAAACTGACCTGAAACGCATAGCGGCTGCTGAGTTCGATCTGTACAGGATTCTCGTCGCCGTTGGACAATCGTTCAGGGGTAATGCGCCGGGCGGTGATCCCGTGGTCGAGCACATTCAGGAGCCAAATATCCACGAAGGCCAGCAGGGCTGAAGCGGCGGTGAATACAGAAGGCAGGATCCCCAGCCAGGGCAGGAAGAAGGCGGTGACGTGCAGGATGGACGCTGCGGCGAGCAGCATGAAAAGTCTGTCCCGCAGCCAGAGTGCCCGTATGATAGCGATGTACCTGCGCATGTCAGCGGGGGATCTCGCGTGAGGAAAGCAGCTGTCGGATGACTTCATCGGTCGTTACGCCTTCCATTTCACGTTCCGGTGTCAGCGTGATGCGGTGGCGCAGGACGGGGAGTGCGACGAAGAGGATGTCTTCAGGGGTCACAAAATCCCGGCCTCTCATCCCTGCGATCGCCTTTGACGCGTTGAGCAGGGCGATGGAGGCGCGGGGCGAGGCACCGAGGGCGATCGAACGGTCATCCCGCGTAGCGGTTACGATGCCGGCGATGAATCGGATGAGCCGGTCTTCGACATGGAGTCCGCGGATGATCTCCTGCAGGGCCACCACTTCGCCGGCCGTCAGCACGGGTCCGACATCGGCGAGGAGGTCGCCCCGGTTCGACAGGTGATGGGCATGCAGGATGCCCACCTCTTCTTCGAGGGTTGGGTAAGGCACTTCCACTTTGAACAGGAATCGGTCGAGCTGGGCTTCGGGCAGCCGGTAAGTGCCTTCATGTTCCACGGGATTCTGAGTGGCCAGCACCATGAACGGGTGCTGCATCGCGCGGGTCGTGCCGTCGACGGTCACCTGTCGCTCTTCCATGACCTCGAAAAGAGCGGACTGGGTCTTGGCGGGTGCCCGGTTGATCTCATCAATGAGCACGATGCCGCTGAAGATGGGCCCCGGTCTGAATTCGAAGCGGGTTTCTCCGGGATGGAAGACGGAGGTACCTACGACATCGCTGGGCATCAGGTCAGGTGTAAACTGGATGCGCGAGAAGGGGATCTCCATGGTCCGCGCGATGAGTTTGGCCATGAGGGTCTTGGCCACGCCGGGCACGCCCTCGATCAGCACGTGTCCGTTCGCCAGCAGGGCTGCGACGAGTTGTTCCACGACATCCGTCTGCCCGATGATGACACGGCCGATGGCAGCCTTGATCCGGTCTACGGCATCATGCAGGGCGGCGAGGTCGGTGCGGGACTGAAACAGTTCCTGATCGTTGGTATTTGTCATGTTCCTGATTGTTTAAATGCATCGATATCCCGGCCGAGGGCCAGCAGGTCCGGTTCGCTGACCTGCGTTCCCGTCCGAAGTCTGTTGAGGCTGTGTACGAAGGTCTGGGTTCGTGCCGGATCCATGCCGGAACGCTGGGCGAGCCGGGCGGCGAATTCCGCATCCAGCATGCCGGTAGGCAGGCGATAATGCTCCCGGACATGCTCCAGGAACTGCTGGATCATCTTGAGGGCGATGTCTCTGTGATTGCTTTTATTGAGATAGAGCTGTCCGATGGTATCCACGAATTCCATGGTCGTATTGCGCGGGGGCGGGATGACGGGGATGATGCGCTGCCGGCGTTTCGACCGGAAAAGTATGAACAATATCACGGTGACCAACGCCGTGAAATAACCAACCCGGAGGGCGGGACGGGTCAGGATCACCCGCAGCGGGGTGGTGGCCCCTGACCTGCCGGCGGAGAAATAGTCGTCCCATACCAGTCTGGACGGGTGTTTCGGGAGGTACGACAATATATCGGACACGTACTTCGCGTTCTTTCCGTTCAGCATGGAGATATTGGAGAATGCCATGGGCACGGCATGCAGGTAGGCCATCCCGCTGCCGATGCGCACCCGGATGAAATTGGCCTCTCCCCTTCCATCGCGGCCCAGCACGACGGTGCGGGCCGTATCGAAACGATCAAAATGGATCGATGCCCAGGATGCATGCATCGGATACCCGTTTTTACTTTTCAAGGATCTTGACTCCAGGTTCAATCGGTTGGTATCGGTGCCCATGAACCGCACATTGATCGGGGTCAATGCGACGCCGAGGGTATCGGCCAGATATTTCGACAGGTCTTCGGTGGCCAGGAAAAGGGTGTTGCCCAGTGCCAGGAACCGCAGCAGTTCATCATCATCCACGCGGGAGGTCTTGAAGGACCGGGTGATGAAGATGGCCAGTTCTCCGGTATCGGACCGGCCGTTGTATCGCTCATATACGCTGCCTTCGGGATGTTCGGCGCGCACATCGAAAAGATCTTTCAGGCGGTCGTACAAGATATAGGTGCCATATGGGATCCGGTCGTATCTGTCGAGGGTGATGGTCCAGTCGAT
>CANHUK010000269.1 GCA_947463755.1 Chitinophagaceae bacterium | reverse complement strand
TGTGCATTCTTTCGGGCATAGAACAGGGCAATCCTGCCGCCGGCCAAACGCAGCAATGATACGGACATAACATTCATGCCTCCCTCATTGGGCACAACGATGGAGTCTTCCGTCGTCCAGGTGACGCCTCCGTCACGTGAGCGCCGTGATGAAAGATTGGCTGTGGCATAGTCGTTGGACGACTTCCCATAGAAATGAGAATACACCATCAGGATCGAACCATCACGGAGGGTCACGAATGCACACTCACTGTTACGAGGATTGTCGGGGCCCGGAGGCAACTGCAGGACCCGCTTCGCCCAATCAGGTCCCGTTGTTTGCGCAGCAGTGTAAGCTGCTGCAGCCATCATGCATATGCCAAGCACGAGGATCTTCGACCACATTGATCTGGCCATGCCTTTCGAATTATAGCGTGGAAAAAGGCGTGACGGCACGCAGGCCGCCACGCACATGTTGACCAAAACTCAGAATTTGGGATACCCAGGAGTTTGCTCCAGCAATTTGTTATTGGTGAGGGTGTTCCGATCCACCGGCCACAGCACTTTATAGGCTTCCGCCGAAGTAATGTTGGTGAACCTGAAAACATAGCTGTCACCGAATCTTCTCAGATCCAGCCAGCGTTTTCCTTCCATGATGAATTCAAAATACCGTTCTTCCAGGATCGCGTCCTTCGCGTTGGAATCACCCGGACGATTGGGGAATGCATCCGTCGCTGCAACATAGGCACTGCCATAGGCTCGTTGCCTTACGGCGTTGATCTCCGCCGCCGGGTTTTCACCGAGCAGCACTTTGGCTTCGGCCATCATCAGCAGCAGGTCGGCAAAACGATAGATGATGTAATCGTTCGTGTAAGTGCGCACACCGGCCGCCTGCTCTCCCTTATACTTACTGGAAAAGACACCGGCCAGCGAGTAGGTCGTTCCTGTCAGACGATAGCAAGGCTGGATGGTCGCCCATTTCCGGCTGTCGCGGTCGTTGAAACGACGGAAGGTAGCAGCCCGCATCGGGATGAAGAGTGTACCGCCCCAGTTGTCGATGGCGGCGTCGAACCTGCGCTTGCCAACCGAGTCATGGTAGTTGATGATGAACGCATTCTGCGGATAGTGGTTAAGGATCGGAAGGGTGGCTTCATTCAGCAGGTGGCGACTCGCAAAGATCACCTCACTGTTGCCACGGTTCGTGGTGGCGAAGATGTTACCAAAGTTCGCCTGGAGCGAGAGGGACGGAATGTTTGTCTGGATATCGGCAAGGGATGCCTTGGCGGCAGACGCATCTGCCGTGCCACCACCCTTTTGGGCCGTCCACAGATATACATTGGCCTTCAGCATCTGGGTGGCGGCCTTGGACCAGAAACCCTTTGACTGTCGGAAACTGTAATCGCTGCCGAAACTCCGGAGGGATGTTTCTATATCATCCTTGATGAGTTTCATGATATCTGCCTCGCTCGCAGCCGCCTTGGACAAATTGGCGATGTCGAATTCCTGGGTAGGCTGGGTATGGATGATGACCTTACCCCAGGCCATATGCAGCTGAAAATAGTAGAAGGCGCGCAAGCCATGGGCGATGCCCAGGTAGTAGCCCTTGTTGGCGGGGGTGACCACCGTTGAAGTCTCGAGCTTTGATATCAGCAGGTTCAGCTGGTTGATGTTGGCATAAAATCCACCATATCCGGCCACACCCGGCAGGTCCAGACTCAGGGTATTGTTCCACATCCGCTCGTTGCCGGCCGTAGACTCTCCGGTAAAGGAAGAACTGGTGCCGGGGTCGGTCCCATGGATATCGGCACGAAGCTCTCCCAGGAACAGGAATCGCTGAACATGGGTGCGAAAACGCGCATGCAATCCGGATACAAAGGCTTCCACCTGATCGGAAGTCTGCCAAAAATTCCCCTCACCCACACTGCTGATCGGTGCCAGGTCAAGTTGTTTGCTGCAGCCGCCCAGGGTCAGCCACAATATGAGTGCGCATGCACTTTGAAGGATCTTGCTCATGTGACGATTATTTATTGAATGCGACATGATAATCTGTACTTAAAAAGTTACCTCCATTCCGAGTACAAAGGAGCGCGGCATGGGGTAGATACCGCGGTCGATGCCAGTGATGGTACCGCCATCGATGGGCGCCTCTGGTGAGTTACCGGTATATTTAGTGAAATAATGCAGGTTGCTCGCACTCAGATATAGCCTGGCCTTGCTCAGCACCCGGGTATGCGAAAGAATGGATTTACCCAGGTCATAGGAGAGCGTGATCTCACGAATGGCCAGGTAATCGCCCTTCTCATACATCCGGGAATTGTTGCTGTTCAGGAAGGCGCTCGCGTTGTTGATGCGGGTATAGTTCTTTTTACCAATGGGCGCTGCCACCTGATCAGCATAGTAGATCTTCGGCAGGTCAGTATTCGTGTTCGAAGGCGACCATGCCTGCTTGTTCTCAACGAAGTAGTTGAAGGTACCCTGCATATTACCAAGGGTACGCGCCAGCAGGTCATTATAGATCGTATGCCCCGTGGCGAACTCGAAACGGGTGTATAGACTCAACCCCTTGTAGGTGAGGTTCAGGTTGAAACCGCCCGTCCACTTGGGGAAGATATTGCCCATGTAGATCTGGTCGCGGGAGTCGATGGTATCATTCTTATCCACATCCAGCCAGTTCACATCGCCCGGAGCGATCTTGTTGGTTCCCGGTCGGGAAGGGCCTCCGATGAGTGCCACCATATCCCAGCGGTTGGGGGCCTCCTTTGCGATCTCGTTGTCATCCTTGAAGATGGACAACTGCTTGAATGCGAAGATGTCGCCCAGGCGTCTGCCTTCCTGAAGACCACCCACCCAGATGACCTTCCCGGTGACGGGATCATAGATCTGAAGTCCACCCTGGCGGTTGTTCTCGTTGCCGTTGAAGGGGAGTTTCTGGATCCTGTTCTTTACAAAAGAGGCATTGGCACCGGCTTCTACCCGAAGTCCGTCCGGCCTGTCCAGCAAAGTGGCGTTGAGGGTGAATTCATACCCCTGGTTCTGATAGGAACCCAGGTTCGTCCGCACGGAGGAGAAACCGGTGTAGTCGGGCAGTGCCAGGTTCGTGAGCAGATCGCTGGTCACCCGGTCGTAGTAATCAAAGATCAGGGTCAGGCGGTTACCGAACATCCCGAGATCCAAACCGATGTCTGTGGTCTTACTCTTTTCCCACACGAGTTTTGGATTGGACAGGGTCGTCTGCAGGAAGCCGCCGGTATTGTTGTACAGCGCCTGTGCACCATACGTACCCTGAACCTCATATCTGCCCAGGCCTGCCACGTTTCCGTTCTGTCCATAGCTGATGCGGGGCTTCAGGTTGTTGATGAATGAGGCCAGCGGACTGTTCTTGAAGAACTCCTCACGGTGCAGATTCCAGCCCGCACTCATACCCGGGAACAAACCGAAGCGGTTCTCCTTCGCCAGGCTCGATACACCGTCGCGGCGGAATACCAGGGAGAGCAGGAAACGCTGGTCGTAATCATAGTTCACACGTCCAAAAGTCGACGCGATCCGGTACTGGGATTTTGTACTGTAGTTGCTGCCGGCCGGGTAGAGGGTCGATGCGTTGACCGTCGCGATCTCATCCGTGGGCGCATTGGTGCCAAATACCTGCATATCCAGGGCCCTGGTATCGAAGAATTCGCTGCCGGCCATGATGTTCAGGTTATGGTTCTGGCCGAGCGTCTTCGTATAGTTGGCAATGGCATTGTACTGTGTCTGAAAATCCCGGGAAAAATTCGCAAAAGAAGGCCGGGTGACGTTAAAGACCTGAGGTACCGAAAATATCTGCGTGTAGGTCTGCGTGGCCTTGGTGAAGGATTCGTTCACCACTTCAAACAGATATGCGGATGCGGTGGCCTTGATATAAAGATCCTTCGTGATATCCCACTTTGCGGCCGTAGAAGCGGTAATGCGGTTCACCTCGTTGCGGCGATTCGTCTTACCGAGCCAGTACAGCGGGTTTCCGTCTGAGTTGGAGTTCCCCGGGTTAGGCATCGTTTTGGCAGAATCAAGCCAGGGGTTGAACGTTGGCCAAACCGCACGGGT
>CANHUK010000268.1 GCA_947463755.1 Chitinophagaceae bacterium | reverse complement strand
GAGATGGTCGATCGTGCGCGTTCGGCCGGCGTCTTTCTGATGGAGGCGTTGTGGACCCGTTTTCTGCCGCATTACCAGGAAACGATGCGGATGGTGGAGTCAGGCAGGCTGGGCCAGGTGGGCAGCGTGCTGGCGAATTTCGGCTTCATACCGGAGGCGCCGGTGCCGGACAGGCTCTTCAACCCTGCGCTTGGCGGAGGCACCCTGCTGGACATCGGCATCTATAATGTGTTCATGGCCGTTTCGGTGCTAGGCCGGCCCGATGAGGTATTTGCACAGATGACCCCCGCACCTACCGGTATCGACCAGCAGTGCGCCGTGACCTTCAGCTATCGGAATGGGGCCATTGCTCAGTTATTTTCCAGTTTTGAAGCCAATCTGCCGATCGAAGCAGAGATCAGCGGTCCCCTGGGCCGGATTCGCCTCACGACCCGCTTCTATGAACCCACCGCCCGCATCGAATGGTATCCGGGTCGGGTTGATACGCGCACGGAGATCCCGGTGGAGCGACAGGCCGGCTGGGGATACCATCACCAGGCCAGGCATGTGCATGAGTGCCTGCGTCAGGGATTGACAGAAAGTCCGGTCATGCGCCATGAAGATACCCTGCTGCTGATGGAAACCATGGACAGGATCCGGCAATCTGCAGGGATCTCCTACCCTGCCGACCAGCAGGTAGAGTGAGTCAAATTACATGGATGGATGCCTCCATTCATACGACAGTTGATCTCCCTTGTATTCCTTCGCGCCCTCGCGGTAAAGGCTTTACCGCGAAGATGCGAAGACGCGAAGAACAGCCAACATCAAGGTCCTTCGCTACGCTCAGGATGACAAGCACGGGGTGGTGTTGTCGCATGAAAAACCATCTGATGCAAGCACATGCGCAAAGGACTTGCCCCTCGTATTGTCATACTGAGCGCAGCGAAGGAACTGCACATTCCGTCTGTCATCTAAGCCACGTATTGTCACCCTGAGCGCAGCGAAGGAACTGCACCACAGACTGTCATCTAAGCCACGTATTGTCATCCTGAGCGCAGCGAAGGAACTGCACCTAATGTCTGTCATCCTTAGGCCGATCTCTTTAGTCTTAACCACCTGTAAAGTCGGCCGAAAGACCTCGTACTGGAGGCTTTCGCACATGAAAACAGATGATTGCGATGACAGGTGTTTGCAAAACCAGCCTGCCCAAAAAAGTGAATTACTACCTTTGTTTAAATCGCTGATATGTCACCCCGGGTAAAGATATGCTGCATTGGCTCGCTGGAAGAAGCGAAGATCGCCATCTCTGCAGGGGCTGCAGCACTGGGACTCGTGGGGCATAATTCGCCAGGCGATCGACCGGGTGCGTCCGTTTGGCGCCGTTCTCTGTAGTGGTGTACGCACCAATGGACAGCTGGATCCCCGGAAACTGGATGCATTTTTTAGCGCTTTAAAGACTGATCTTTAACACCTTATAACATGTCATCGAAAATACCGCTTGAGGATATACAGATACGGCCCATCCATCCCGATGACAATGCCGCCATCGCCCGGATCATCCGGGCGACCCTGACAGAGTTTGGTGCCAATCATCCCGGCACGGTCTTCACAGACCCGACGACAGACGATCTGTACACCTTGTTCCGGGCGCCGGGTTCTTTCTACCATGTGGCTGTTCACGAGGGTGAGCTGTTGGGCGGTGCGGGGATCTTCCCCAGTGCGGGCCTGCCGGCAGGCACCTGCGAACTGGTGAAGATGTACCTGGTACCGGGCGCACGCTCCATTGGGCTGGGGAGGCGTATGATCGCAGACGGATTGGACAAAGCGAGGTCAATGGGCTACCGGCATGTGTACATTGAAACCATGCCCGAACTGCAGCGAGCGGTGGAGGTGTATCGGCGGTTCGGTTTCCGCGATCTGCCGGGACCACTCGGCAATACCGGTCATTTTGGCTGCAGTGTATGGATGATCCTGGATCTTTGATCTGGAAGATACAGAAGTCCCGGGGGATCTGGTCACCCATCCATCTTTTCCACTTCGTGGACCGGGCTGAAGAGAAAGATGCGACCGGAGGGTTCCTCCGTGCATCGGATGCGTTTTCGCTGAACGTCGCCCCGCCGAAAGACGCGCCCGCCGGTGATGCGGAACCGGGTACCGGGGGCCAGTTCCTCGACCAGGCAGCGGCCCGGGCGAACGGGGTCGTAGTTCCGGAGGACGCGCATCAGGGCAACGTCTGCACAGGAGCTGGCCGCAGGATTATCGAGGCTGGCGGCAAGTGCCGTCCTGATCGGTGCCGGGAATATATCTGCCGAAAGAAAGCGGGCCAGGATGGCCCCGAACATGGATTTCCATTCCCGCCCATGGGCCGCTACTTTGTTTCCATGCTGCTGGAAGGTGAACAGGTGGGCGAGTTCGTGGAGCAGGGTGATCAGAAAAGCATATCTGTTTAGGTCGCCATTGACAGAGATCCGGTGGTTCCTGCCGTGGTGAGCGGGACGGTAGTCGCCCAGTACAGTAGCCCGGGACCGGGTGATCGTCAGGTGGACATGATGGTCGAGCAGATATCTTTCTACCATCGGGAAGGAGCCTTCCGGAAGATACGCTGCCAGTGCCTGCAAGGGGGATTCCTGCTTAGCCATTCTTTCGCTTCCGGAAGACGCGCATCAGGGCCTGCATCTCCAGAAAGGTGTAGACGAGATACAGGAACATGCACGTGAAGAGTGACATTTTATTGATCGCGCTCCGATACATGAAGGCGTAGGCGAACACGATGCCCGCCACCAGTAGGAGCTTGATGATGAAGGAACCATACACGGAGCGCAGGTAACCGAAGGAGTCGGTGGCGCGCATACCCCGGTAGAGCATGGAAAAAGAGATGGCGGTGATGGTGCAGATCAGGAGGTTTCCGAGCAGGAGGACGTTGATATCGTATCCGATCTTCTCCAGCGTCTGCCTGAATATCACCGCGACAGCGTTGACGGCCACCAGCAGCGCAAAGAGCGGGGCCAGGGATTTCTTTAGGATCATTCAGATTATTTTGAAGTGTCGCGGACGGCCTTTACGACCAACCCGACCACACATACCATTGGCAATAACCAAACCAGCAGGGGCCATTCTCCCGGTATCATCCGATCGATCTTCAGGCCCGCCCATACGGAAAAGCCCAGGATGGCGAGGTATTTGGCCGCCGTTCCTGTGTATTCCAATAACAGCCTGGCGCCCCTGGCGTTGCCTGACCCCGGGTCACTGCGACGCTTACTGGGCGATGGCATGCCTTTTGTCATCCGGTGTCATTTCGACCACATAGGCATCCTTGCCCATGTGACAATGACCATTGAAGGTGACCTGGGGTTCGATCTGCAGCTTTCCGGCGTGGATATCTCCTTCCACGACGGCTTCGCCGCGCAGGGTCAGGTGTTCCTTGACCATCAATCTGCCGTTGACCTTGCCCTGGATGTCGGCCTGGTTGCAGTTGATGTCTCCCATTACGATCCCTGATCCTCCCAGTACGAGTTTGGCAGAACCCTTCATGTTGCCGATCAGCGTTCCGTCGATCCGCACATCGCCCGTAGAAGTGATGTCGCCGGTGATGGTCGTGCCGTTACCAATCAGTGTACTGCCCCCTGTAGTATTTGTTTCTGTATGCGTTCCTTTCCTGAACATGCTATAAATATAATAGGGTTTGGATGATTTTGCATGATCAATCCTCGATTTTTTCAGGATCGGGGACATCCAGCAGCATGGTATCGCGTTTTTGGGGGGTGCCGCCCGTCAAAACGACCCTCAGGCTCTCGATGTAGGCATCTTTATCCTGAATGCTGGCCTCGATGGAATCTGCCCTGATCTTCAATGCCATAAGCTTTTGCCGGTCGTTGCGATTCCCGAAGCCGGGGATGTAATATTTTAGCGGTGTGAAAACGATCAGTGCCACGGTCAGACCGACCAAAACGACGAAAGTGGAGCAGAAGGCGATGTACACGCTGAGGCGTGTGAGCTTGAACGTGACCACCTCCTCATAGGTATCGTCGTTCATCACCACCAATCGGTAGCGGTTGCGCAGTCTCTGGAGTGTGGTTGACT
>CANHUK010000267.1 GCA_947463755.1 Chitinophagaceae bacterium | reverse complement strand
TCTCACGAAGATGCGAGACCGCACCCTTGACCAGGAGCAGTTGGGCGATGCAATAGGTGGACATGACCAGGGTACCTGCGAGAGTGAAAGGGAAACGGAACCGGGCGATCGCCAGCATCGAGTCTGACAGCACAAAACAAAGGGCACCTGCCATGAACAGCAGGGCTGTCCGGTCGGATAGTTTACCATACTGCCAGCTGGCAAAGGCGAGCATGGTGCCGATCACGACCGCATAGATCATGACAGGGAATGCGAGGGATCCGAGTCCGGGCCAGAGAATGTAAAGCAGTTCGATGACATATACTACTACGGCGAGCAGCATCACCGGACGTCGCTTCAGGAAAGAGGTCTTTTGCGACCTGATGGATCTGAAATAGGCGATGTACACGATATGCGCGCAGAGGAATGCAGAGAGTCCGGCAATGAACATGCCTGGTCCACTGAACATCAGCAGCACATCTCCAAACCATGAGAGGATGAGGGCAAGCATGATCCGGCGGCTATGGGCTTCAACGACGGTCACTTCACGTCGGAATGCCAGCAGCAGGACAGGCATCAGCAGGGGCTTGCTGAGCCAACGAAGTTCAGGCTGCAGGTTGAGGCAAAAAATATCCCCCAATACGAGGAGTACATAGAGGATGTACAGGCGTTGCTCAGGGTTTCTCATCCGGATTGGTTTCGATCCAGACCCTGCGGTTGAAGAATACCTTCAGGGAATCCCTGTGCCTCGCCGTGTCTTTCAGCGGGGCATTGATCAGGATATAGAGTTTGAAGGTCACGGAATCCCTGGTGACCATCCGGACGTTGTGCCCCCATTCTTTCAGGTCGGCATAGCGCTTCAGGGCCCGCTGGCGGCTGGCGCGTTCAAGCACAACACCGAACTGCGAACCTGGAGCACTATCGGGGCGCAATGATACAGCCGGCGTGTCACCTGCGCGCGCAGGGGCTGATGTGAGCACCGGCTCCGGATCCGGGATCACTTCGACAGAGGGTCGGTTAACGAACCAGCGAACAGCCATGCCCGCTGCGATCAGGAGCAGCAGGATCCCGATACCAATGCCCCATTTCTTCAACGTGTCGCTGGAAGGGGCCTGCAGCGGCTTCCTGCCGGTACGCTGGACATTCGGGGAGCGACTGAACGGGTCCTGAGGGATCTGTTCGGATGACTGGTTGAATTCCAGTTGATTTTTTGCGTTTCGCTGCAACGTGCCGATCCCCTCCAGATGGAAGGGCTTGCTGATGTTGATGAGTTCATGACCGAACTGCAGGAAAGAGTCCATGTCAGATCTGGCCAGAGACTTCATTTTTCCGGTCTCGCGGGAAATGAAATCCAACAGCGTATCCTCGAGCGTGACCTTGGGATCGGGAGTGAAGGAGAGGCTGCCTTCCGCGAACGACTCTGACGCCTCATCGTTTTGCCCCGGGACAGAGGCCTGGGCATCATGTATGATCACACCGAAGCCCGGTAGCGATACCCGGTGATACTGCAAGAGGTACAAGCCTATGACCCTTCCCAGTTTCAATAGTGGTTTATTTTTCTCCTGGCGTTAATGTATGAATACTGAGGGGGTAAGTTAATGAATTAGCGAACATCCCGGCATTAAATATGTGTTTTTTTTAATAGATGGGTGCTGTAAGCGCCGCATAGGTTAAATTTGCGTCATGTCGCTGACGCCGGATGAAAGCAGGTTCATGGATTGGTGGGAACGCGACCGCCACAAATATGAACGCCGCAGCCGGCAGCTTTGGCTGGGGCTGCCCGTCGGAGCGGCTTTCTCCATTCCAATCCTGCTCAACTTCCTGGCCAGCCGGTTCTGGTACAGAAGAGCGGATGCGGTGGGTTCGAGCCAGTTCAATCCGATGGTACTGATCGTGGCCGTCGCTATCATCGGGGGATTCATGGGGTACCTTTCTCGCCGGTTCAAATGGGAACAGCATGAAGCCCGTTATCAGGAACTCGCAGCTCGGCAAAAAAGAGCTGAGTCGACAGATACGGAAGAATGAACAATCAAATCCACAACAAATATGCGCATCAAGGTCTTCGCATCCCTCACCTTCCTTTGCATGTTTTTCATTGGTTGCAAGAAAGGGGACAGTCCTGAAACCCTCGAACAGTACATTACCCGCGCCAACCTGACATCGACCGTCACCAAGGATACACGCGGTTTTTATTATCAGATCCTGAACCCGGGTACCGGCGCCACACCGACCCTCGCCTCCAAGGTGACGGTATTTTACAAGGGAACGCTGACCGATGGTTCCATTTTCGACCAGACCGCTGCAAACCCCGTTACTTTTGGTCTGAGTCAGCTGATCGTGGGCTGGCAATATGGCATTCCGCTGGTGAAGGCTGGTGGACGGATCATGCTGTATCTTCCTCCTTCGCTGGGTTATGGTGCTCAGACCGTAGGAAGTATCCCTGCCAATTCGGTGTTGATCTTCGACATCACACTGCAGAGTGTGCAGTGATCCCGAGGGGACTGCAGTGCTGAGCTGTCGCATTGGCGCATGCCTGACGATGGCCGCATCGGAATGCAATAGATGGCTGTCTGATAACATGTGGTCGTGAGCCGTTAGATCGGTTTGCTAATGAGCGCCTGGCCCGCAAACCTTGTTGAATATCGAAATACATCGTCATGCCGCATGATCCGATATCCGTTTTCGACATGTTCAAGGTCGGTGTCGGGCCCTCGAGTTCCCATACGCTGGGGCCGTGGAAGGCCGCTCGCATGTGCTGCCGAAGCCTGTTGGAATCCGGCAGGCTTAATGAAGTCGTGTCCGTAACAGTGATGTTGTATGGTTCCCTCGCCAAGACCGGCCGGGGCCACGGAACTGATGTGGCCGTGCAGCTGGGGTTGTGTGACGAAGACCCTGAGACCTTTGATGTCGGACAGATCTCTGCCAGGATCGATCGGATCCGTACCGAGTCGGGGATCACACTCGCCGGTTCTCACCGGATCGAATTCAATCCATCTGTACACCTTCATTTTCTGACCGGGGAGTCCCTGCCATTTCACCCGAATGCCCTCAGTTTTCTGATCGGTTTCCGGAACGGAGACGCCGAATGCCACACCTATTATTCTGTTGGGGGTGGCTTTGTCGTTTCAGATCGGAATGAACGCGCGTCGGCGGCACCGGTGGAGTTACCTTTTCCGGTGGACAAGGCCTCGGATCTGTTGCACTGGTGCCGGAAGACGGGACTATCCATTCATGAGGTGGTCCTGGAAAATGAGTCGGCCTGGAGGACGGAAGTCGAGACCATGAGCGGACTGGACAGGATCTGGTCTGTCATGCGGTCATGCATGTTTCGTGGTTGTCATACGGAGGGAACCCTGCCCGGCGGGCTGTCTGTGCAGCGAAGAGCGCCTGCATTGCACAGAAGGCTGATGTCGGGACGTGAATATGATGGTCTGGGCCAGTGGGAAAATGCCATCAGGTCGGGGGGGCGCGACTTCCGCACGACGCTGGATTGGGTGAGCTGCTTTGCGCTGGCCGTCAACGAGGAGAATGCCTCTTTCGGGCGGGTCGTAACAGCCCCGACGAATGGGGCGGCCGGAGTCATTCCGGCCGTATTGCAGTATCTGTGTTGTTTTGGTCCGGATACGGGCCCTGACACCCATCGTCGATTTCTGTTGACCGCTTCCGAGATCGGCAGCATATTCAAGAAGGGGGCCACCATCTCCGCTGCCATGGGGGGCTGTCAGGCGGAGATCGGCGTATCCTCCGCCATGGCGGCGGCCGGACTCTGTGAGGCCCTCGGCGGAACCCAGCGGCAGGTCATGATGGCAGCGGAGATCGCAATGGAACACCATCTCGGACTGACCTGCGACCCCATCGGGGGGCTCGTGCAGATCCCATGCATAGAACGTAATACCATGGGAGCCGTGAAGGCCATCACCGCCGCACAACTCGCCCTCCAGAGTCAGCCCGATTTCGCCAAGGTGTCGCTCGATGTCGTTATACGGACGATGTGGGAAACTGCCGGCGATATGAGCCATAAATATAAGGAGACGGCTGACGGAGGACTGGCCCTGCATATCCCGCTCAGCCTGCCGGAATGTT
>CANHUK010000266.1 GCA_947463755.1 Chitinophagaceae bacterium | reverse complement strand
TATTCACGGTGTCACCATCTTCGGCCAGGATCAGATCGGTCTGGATCCGCTTTCTGACATCCGGCTGCGCCTGAATGATCAACACATTCGCCAGGAGCATAATTGAGAGGAAAAAACGCATAATCAACGAAATTAAGGGTCAGAATTAATCTTTTAACGCATAGCTTGATTTACGGCTTCCATTGTCTGGCGGGCGGTAGCAACTCCGACACAATACGGGCGCTCTTCATACACAGGGGTATCCCACCGCCTGGATGCACGCTACCCCCCGTGAAGAACAGACCCCGGTATGCGGAACGCTGGTTGGGATGCCTCAGAAAAGCCGCCCACTTAGAGTTGGAACTCGTCCCGTACAACGAACCCAGGTGGGAGTCGGTATGGCGCTCGATGCCCTTGGGGGTGAGGATGTCTTCCGTCTGGATGTGTGGGCGAATGTCGCTGCCCAGCATGCGTTCCAGTTTATCAAGGGTATTTTCCCGGGCGATCTTCACCGCCTCGGGATCTGATAGCGCGTCGCCGGCCGGTGCATTGAGCATGACGAACCAGTTTTCCGATCCATCCGGTGCCTGGCCACCTTCCATCTTGGAGGTGATGTTGATGTACACGGTCGGATCAGGATAAGCACGTTTCAGATCGAACAGATGACGGAATTCCGCCTCGTAATCGCGACTAAAGAAGATGTTATGCAGGTGCAGTTCAGGGAAAGATCGACCGATCCCCCAGTAGAAAATGAGGGCACTGCTGCTGCGTTCGCGTTTCAGCACGTTGGCTGCCCGACGTTCGTCCTTCAGCAGATCTCTGTACGTGTAATAAACATCCACGTTGCTCACGACGATGTCTGCGGGAAGAAATCGACCTCCTGACTGAACACCGGTCACCCTTCCGCGCGCGGTTCGGATGCCTTCCACTTTTTGACCGAAATGGAATTCGACCCCTTTCTTGAGAGCCAGCCGGTGCAGGGCCTCCACGATGGAGATCATTCCTCCCTCCGGATAGAAGGTGCCTTCGTTGTGTTCGAGGTGGGGGATCAGGCTGAGCATACCGGGCGCCCGGTATGGGTTACTGCCGTTGTAGGTAGCATATCGGTTGAAGAGCTGGACGGCTTCAGGGGTGCGGAATCGGTTGCGGTTGAACCGGTCCAGCGAGCCGAACACATGCCCGAATCCGGTGCTGCGCATGGCCTTCAGCACCCTTGGATGCAGCCAAGTCGAGAGACTGTGGAGCGAGTGATCCAGAAAGATGCGACCGACATTATCATATACCTGTTCGGACTCTTCCAGGTACCGGCGGATCCGCTCGGGATCTTCGCCGGTGACGCGCTGCATTTCTTCGGCAAAAGCGTTGCGGTCGGTATAGGCTTCGATGCGCTTGCCATCCTCATAGAAATAGCGGCAGGAGACATCGACGGTGCGGTAGCGGAAATAATCCGATATAGGCTCTCCGGCCAGTGCGAAGAGTTCCTCCAGGTTGGCCGGCTGGGTAAAAAGTGAAGGGCCGGTGTCGAAGCGATAGCCGATCCTTTCGATGAGTCCGAGCTTTCCGCCGGGGGCATCGTTCTTTTCCAGGATGGTGACTTCATATCCCTTGCAGGCCAGCCGGATGGCGGTGGCCAGTCCTCCGATGCCGCTGCCGATGACGATTACCCGGGGCATGTGATTGACAGGTATAGGTGGAAGATGTACATATCAGGATCCGGCGGCCATGAAATCCTCCAGACGGGGAAAGGCGATGCGAAACCACTCCGTGTACTTGTGCGGGTGTGAGACCAGGTCGCTGCGGATCTCATCCATGGACTTAAAACAGTAATCGCATACCTCATCCGGGTCGGGCCTGATGGCCCCCTCATACCTGCCGGTGAGGACATGGTCGAATTCATATTCAGTGAGTCCGTTGTCGAACGGGGCCTTGTAAGTAAAGGAGAAGGCGGGTTCAAGCTCTGTGACGAATCCGAGTTCCTCCCGCAGCCGGCGGGTGGCGGCCGCACCGACGGCCTCTCCCGGCCGGGGATGGCTGCAACAGGCATTCGTCCACAGACCGCCGCTGTGATACTTCGTCAGCGCGCGACGCTGTAGAAGCATCTCGCCGCCGGCATTGAAGATGAACACACTGAAGGCCCGGTGCAGGAGTGCCTTTCGATGAGCCTCCATCTTTTCCATCGTACCGATTTCCTCATCGAATTCATTCACCAGCACCACCGAGTCTGTCATCATCTGGGAGGTTTTGATTTGGTCGATCACTTTACTTCAACAAAGGACTCGACCTTTTGTGCGTATTCGCGCGCCTGTTTTTTCACCATGAAATTCAGTCCGTGAGAGCAGATGGCGGTGATGGCGATGGACAAGGTAAGGCCGTACCAGAAATTGAGTTCAGGTCTTTTGCTCCGAAGATAAAAAGTGAGCAGTGCGGCGGCGGCAAACAGGCCGATCTCGACCAGTCGATATCCGGCGATGTCATCCAGCACTTTTTTGATCCTGGGGAGTTCCTTCTCCCGGATATCTCCGGACTTCGCATCAAAAGCCTCCAGGTTGGCGGTGCGCAGTCCGTCGGCCCGGCCGTGCAGGGTGCGCCCCTGGGTCAGGAAAAGGATACCAAGCAGCAGCACCGGGATGGAAAATCCCTTGAGCAGATCTGTTTTCTGGACAAAATAGAGATAGGCGGCGATGGCGATGGCCAGGATGGAAAAAACGATGAAGATCATTCCGATCTGCTTCTCCGCAGAGAAATAGCGTTCGAGTTCCGTTCTGGAAAGCATTGGGCAGTTGTTTTGGCGGATGTTAAAGGATGTTACCACATCAAGATAAGCCATGTGGCCGACATGGCGAAAGCAATCTGCCTGGCCGGATTTCCACCCTGCCGCCCGATTTGACAAACCTGCCCGATCAGGGTTCCAGGACAGAGATGAATGCCGGGTCGAGGGGATCGACGGCAGGACCAAAGTATCCGGTCAGTCTTCCCTGTTCATCAATGACGAATTTGGTGAAATTCCACACCGGTGGTCGGTCGTTCCAGCCGTTTCGGGCAGGATCTGACAGCCACTGGAACACGGGATCCTGTCCCGTGCCCTTCACAACCGACACTTTAGCCGAGAGTGGGAAGGTCACACCATAGTTTCGCTGGCAGAAGGCGGCGATCTGTTCGTTGCCGGCCTTTTCCTGTTCCTTGAAGTCGTTGGCAGGAAAGCCGATCACCACGAGTTTGTCAGCGTATTTCTCCTGCAGGGCCTGCAGCGAGGCATATTGGCCGGTATATCCGCAGTCGCTGGCCGTGTTCACTATCAGGATCTTCCGGCCCCGGAATTTTTCGAGGGTGCAGGTGTCGCCGTCGATCAGGGTGATCTTCAGTTCAAAGGGGCTGACCGGAGGCATGACGGGCCGATCGGGCCTGGCCGTCAC
Source organism: Chitinophagaceae bacterium (assembly GCA_947463755.1). Lineage (GTDB taxonomy): Bacteria > Bacteroidota > Bacteroidia > Chitinophagales > Chitinophagaceae > Pollutibacter. The sequence goes on along the minus strand of CANHUK010000266.1, from coordinate 697 downwards.
CCCGTTCGGGCCGGCTTTTTTGGTCACCCGGGCCAGCAGGGGATAGATCGTACGCAGCATCTTCTGACGGAAGGTCATATTCACGGCATCACGGTTTTGAACGAGTACGAACAAGATGAGCAACAACAGGGGTAACAGGACAAGCAGGAGCCATTTTTTCATGTGTCGGATTAGTTTGAGGCGACGCGTTCAAAGTCGGAACAGGAGTTTCACCCATTTCAGATGGTCTTTATAGGGCGGATACCAGAGCGGCACATCGAACCAGGTCGGGGATCTGAGTACGCTCTTGGGCCGGGTGAACGTATCAAACCCCGATTTACCATGGTACTGTCCGATACCGCTCGGACCCACACCTCCGAAGGGCAGGTCAGGGTTTCCGACATGAATGATCCCATTGTTGACACAGCCACCGCCGAAACGGACATGGTTGATGAAGAAATCTTCCGCCTCCCTGGATCTTGCGAACACGTACAGGGCGAGCGGGTAAGGATTGCGCTCTATCCAGTCCAGCACCTCGCTGCGATCGCGCCAGGTGATCATGGGGAGGACGGGTCCGAAGATCTCCTCCTGCATGACCGGGTCATTTGGATCGATGTCCGTCAGAATGGTTGGGGCAATGAAGAGATCATCTGCGTCTGTCTGGCCTCCGTAAGCGATGCGACCGCTGGTAAGATAGCGGCTGACCGCATCGAAACGC
>CANHUK010000265.1 GCA_947463755.1 Chitinophagaceae bacterium | reverse complement strand
GGACAAATCGTGACTGGCAATGTCCGTCCGTTGCCGGCTGAAATGAAAGCCATAGCAACATTAGCAAAGGCATCGGTATGGTGGATGGTCTCATCTGACCTTCGGTTAGCATTTATCCTGCCTCAACCCGCCGTCGGCTGAACGCCGCTGACGAGATAAAACACCCGCAGCATGGACATCATCAGCAGCATCGCTACAAATTGGTGGGCGACACCGAGCCACAGCAACACAGATGGCACGTCTGAGTATGATACCGTGAAAATGCCCAGTAACACCTGAACCACGACGAGCAATACCGGCCAGTGACGCGCACGACTCAAGCGTTGCGTACCGGCGACATCGGCAGAACGGAAATACATCAACATTACAAAGGCTGCCGTCAGATATCCCAGGCCGCGGTGAATGAACTGAACCATGAAAGGATTGTCTGTCAGGAAGAAACCAAAACCACTGCCGGTCATGCCCTCCGGAATCCACTGCCCGTTCATATCCGGCCATGTAGGCGCAAAATTTCCGGCATGAAGCCCGGCCATGAATGCCCCATATACCAGCTGGAAGAACAGCAACACGAGTGCCGATCGCCAGCCCCGCTTCAGCGCAGGATCATGGATACGATCCCCGGCAGGCACCGTCAGTCTGAAGGCGAACCACAGGGTATAGGCCAATAGGATCAATGCCGCCATAAAATGGATCGCCAGCCGAATATGACTGACCCGTACATCCTCTTCGTTCAGTCCGCTCTTGACCATGATCCAGCCCAGTCCGCCCTGCAAGCCTCCGAGAAGAAACAGGATGATCATAGGCACCACCATCTCCCGGGCGATCATTCGGCGCCATACGAACCAAAGGAACGGAAAAAGGAAAACCAGCCCGATCAGGCGGGCCCAGACCCGATGGAACCACTCCCAGAAATAAATGAATTTAAAATCCGACAGCGTAAAATCAAAATTGATATGCTTGAACTGGCCGATCTGCTGATACTGGCGGAAGGCTGCCTGCCAGTCCGCTTCGTTCATGGGCGGTAACGCTCCGAGGATAGGCTTCCACTCAGTGATCGATAGGCCCGAACCTGTCAGACGCGTAATGCCCCCCAGCAGGACCTGCACCATGATCATTCCAACGCCTGTGAACAGCCAGATGGCAATGGCACGGGACCTACCTGCGCTTTGCATGCTCGTTTCCATGGTGCAAAGGTATCGACGCCGCTTGAACTCATCCCGAAGCTGTGTATCTTTTGACCGTAAATTCAAACGGATGCTGAACGCTTTCTTCCAGAATGATGTACCTGAAGCGGGATGTGATGAAGCAGGAAGAGGCTGCCTGGCCGGACCCGTTTTCGCTGCCGCCGTGATCCTGCCTGTCGGTTTCTATGATCCGATCCTGAACGACTCCAAACAGCTCAGGGAAAAAGACCGCTACTTGCTTCGGGATGTCATCCGGAAACAGGCCGTCGCCTGGGCCGTCGCCCGCGTGGATGCCCCCGAAATAGACCGCATCAACATCCTTCAGGCTTCCTTTAAGGCCATGCACCTGGCCCTCGATCAACTGCAGACGCGACCCGAATTCATCCTCGTCGACGGTAACAGATTCAAGGCCTACCCCTTCGTCCCGCATCAGACCATCATCCAGGGAGATGCATTATATGCATCGATTGCTGCCGCCAGCATACTTGCAAAGACTTATCGGGATGATTTTATGATTGAAAAGCATAAACAATATCCTCAATACGGATGGGACCAAAACAAAGGGTATCCCACGGCTGCACATCGGGAAGCCATCAGACAACATGGCCTCTCCCCCCTGCATCGCCGGTCGTTCAGATGGGACCGGTCAGCAGAAACACCGGATTGAAAACCACAGCTCAGGGTATGAACTCACCCAGTCCTTCCCTCAACACCTCCGGTTCGTCACCGGTCAGATCCACAATCGTCGAATAACGGAAACCACCCGTACCTCCGTCGATCACCATATCCACCTGCTTTCCGAACTTCTCCTGTATGGTCTCGGGATCGGTGTATTCCTCTATCATCTCGCCCGGCAGTGAGGAACTGAGGATCGGATGTCCCAGCGCACGCGTGATCGCATGGGCGATCCGGTGATCGGGTACCCGAAGCCCGATCGTATCCCGGCGGCTTTTCAGGATGCGCGGCACCTCTCGACTGGCTGGCAGCACAAAGGTGAAAGGACCGGGAATGTGCCTCTTCAAGAGTCTGAACACAGGCGTACTGATGCTCTTGGTATACCGGCTCAAATCAGCCAGATCGTCACAAATGAATGACAACTGAGCCTTCTGGGGATCCACCCCCTTCAGCCTGCAGATCCGCTCGACCGCCCGCGACTGATGAATGTCGCATCCAAATCCATATACCGTATCAGTGGGATAGATCACCACTCCGCCGGACATCAGGCATTCAGCCACCTTGGCTATCAGCCGCGGCTGCGGATCCTCGGGATGTATGCGAATGATCATGATATAGTTTTACTTCGGTCAGCAGCTGGTAGTTGCGTAAAAACCCTCACCTGCCGCATGATCGCCAGACTGTAAAGGTACGCGAGAAGCAGGTCCTGCCATCGGAATAGAACCCGTAGATGAACTTTCCAACCCGGGTGAAGATGCCATTTTTCCTCCATTCACCGAGGTTTTTTAAAAAAAGTTTACGCGTATGCATATTAGCCATGTTGATTATCAACAGATTGAAAAGCATAGTAAAATTACGGTCGTAAATCATTCATTTTTCAAGGTGCGAATGCTTTGAAATATCGGTAAACCACCATACTTTTAGGTCATGCACAGGGAAGAAGCGCCTGCTTCACGATGTGCACCAGTACCCGATATCCCATCAATTTCCTCCCGTCCAATCTCCACGCGCCTCCGGCGTAACTAGTCTTTTATTTCTTTTTCGATCATATCTCTTTGTTGACATTAAAGTGTCGTGCCTGGTGCTATCTGCACTTCGTAACGACCCCCTGAACCAGGGATGAACTCTCTTTTTGTGGTTTCAGAGGTAAGCACAAGCCGGCTATTTCCATAGCTGGCTTTACTTTTTTAATGTCCCGCGCCCACATGATCAATACCAAAAAAAAGCGGAAACTGACTCCTGAAAGTCAAAGTTTCCGCCGCTGAAGGAACCGGCTTGGTGACCGGCCTGCCTCGATATATTACTGGATGGTCCAGACCTCCTGACCGCGTATGAGTTTGTCGAGATCTCCCTTGCCCTTTTTCGCGATCACATCCTCGATCTGGGCCGCCATCATGTCTTCGTAGCAGGGACGATCGGTCTCATAGAAAACACCGAAAGGCCTGGGAAGATGCTCTGGCTGACGGGGGTCATCGAACATGCGCACAAGGATCTGTGCTTTGTAGAAATCCTGCTCATCATGGATCCAGCAGTCATCCGCAGAGAAACTACCTTCTGACAGATCGACCACGACCGGGTGAAATCCGTCCAGGCGAATACCTTTATCTCGGTTGGCGCCAAATACCAGCGGCTTGCCCTGTTCTAAAAATAGGGTCTCGGCCTGCTTGGAAGACTTCTCCGTAAAGATCTCGAAGGCACCGTCGTTAAAGATGTTGCAGTTCTGATAGATCTCAAGGAAGGAGGCACCCTTGTGCTTATGACTCCGGATCAGCATCTCCTGGAGATGCTTCGGGTCACGGTCCATGCTGCGGGCGATGAAGGTCGCATCGGCACCCATCACCAGGGCAAGGGGATTGAAGGGATGGTCGATGCTACCGAAGGGCGTCGACTTGGTGATCTTCTGCGTCTCCGATGTGGGGGAATACTGACCCTTCGTCAGACCATAGATCTGATTATTGAACATCATCACGTTGACATCGAAATTTCGACGCAACAGATGGATGGTGTGATTACCGCCAATGCTCAGGCTGTCGCCGTCACCCGTCACTATCCACACGCTCAGGTCCGGACGACTGGCCTTCAGGCCGCTCGCGATGGCCGTTGCCCGACCATGGATCGAGTGCATCCCATAGGTCTCCATGTAATACGGAAAACGGCTGGAACAACCGATACCGGAAACAATGACGATGTTCTCGCGGGGAATGCCGAGGGTCGGCATGATCTTCTGCACCTGTGCGAGAATGG
>CANHUK010000264.1 GCA_947463755.1 Chitinophagaceae bacterium | reverse complement strand
TCATCCTAAAACGTGAGAAAGTGACCGATCTCCTCGAAAGACTCTGATACCCCGGAAATAATCTTTCCAGTTTAAACCTTGCTGCAATGTTACTATCTTATGCACATGAGTGCATCGTTGCAGACGAAAAACCAGCACCTGATATGGAGGGCCGGGTTTGGACCGACCGCCGGACAGTGGGAAGGGTTCAAGGACACACCCCTGAAACGTACGTTGAAAGCCCTCGAAGCCGGGAGTAGAACCCCGTACCATCCTTTCCTTATTGCATCCGTAAAGGAGGACAACAATGGGATGATGGATGCGAAGGACCGGCAGGCGTTACAAAAGCGAAACCGGGAGGAGATCAAAACCCTCAACCTGGCATGGCTCGACCGGATGGTCTCCGGCGAACAGATGCTGCGCGAAAAAATGGCATTTTTCTGGCACGGACATTTTGCCGCCCGGACCCAAAACGCGCTCTACGCACAGGGCCTGTTGAACAGCATCCGGGAACATGCCCTGGGAGATTTCGGCACTTTGTTGAGGGCCGTAAGCAAAAGTCCGGCCATGCTGGCCTTTCTTAATAATCAGCAGAACCGCAAACAGCGACCCAACGAAAACTTCGCGCGCGAAGTAATGGAGCTCTTCACACTGGGCCGCGGTCATTATACCGAAACAGATGTAAAGGAAGCTGCCCGTGCCTTCACCGGCTGGCAGTACGACCGGGATGGAGCTTTCCGGTTCCGCGCAAACCTGCACGATGACGGCGAAAAAACCGTCCTTGGTGTCTCAGGCCGACTGACCGGAGATGATGTCATCGACATATTGTTGAAAAAGCCCGAGACAGCCGAGTTCATCACCCGGAAGATCTGGCGATTTTTTGTCAATGAACAGATCGACGAGCTCTTGGTCCGGAAACTGTCCGACCGGTTCTTCAGGTCGGGGTATGACATCTCAGCCCTCATGCACGAGATCTTCTCCGCTGACTTTTTCTACGCATCCACAAACCTCGGATGCCGCATTAAATCCCCCGTGGAACTGATCGTGGGCATCCGCCGGATGCTTCCGATGCATATCGCTAATCCGGATGTGCAGCTACTGATGCAGCGCGTCCTCGGACAGGTGCTGCTCTATCCCCCAAATGTGGCCGGCTGGCCGGGTGGAAAGGACTGGATCGACGGGGCCTCACTCATGTACCGGATGCAGATCCCGGGCATGGTGGCAGGTCGGGAGATGACGGTCATACGAGCCAAGGATGACGATGACATGGAGATGGGGATGTCGGGCAGGCGTTACGAACGAAGGCAGGCAAGGGCACTGGATATCCGGATCGACTGGAACGCAATTGTCAACGGACTGAGCAATGTCAGGCGGGAGGAACTGCTGGTGGCAACGGCCCGCCTGCTGTGGCAGACCAGCCAACTGCCGGAAGGGGCAATCATTGAAAAACATATGGATCCCTCATCGAGGGAAGCTTACATCCGTTCTGCTTTCATCAGGCTCATGGGCAGCCCGGAATACCAGCTCTGCTGATCCAGAACCGATCCAAACACAACAGATATGCTGATCGATCGCAAGACCTTTATACGTTCAGGCTCCCTCGCCACCGCCTCGATGATGATCCCGCGCTTCCTCCAGGCTTTTGAACATCCCGTAAATGTTCCGGCAGGTAACAAGGTGGTGGTGGTGATCCAGCTCAGCGGTGGAAACGACGGACTGAACACCATCATACCGGTTCGGAACGACATCTACTATCGGGAACGGCAACTACTCGGTATCCGCCGGTCGGATGCCCTTCCACTGACGGATGATGCCGGTCTGCATCCCTCCCTCACAGCCTTCCGGGCACTGCACGAAGAAGGCCACCTCGCCATGTATAACGGGGTTGGCTATCCGAACCCCGACAAGAGTCACTTCCGGAGCATGGACATCTGGCATAGTGCGAGCAACAGCAATGTCATCCTGCAGACCGGCTGGCTGGGTCGCTATCTTGATGCGAAGTGCGCAGGCAGTGCACGTCCGACCAAAGCCCTGGAAGTTGATGATACCCTCAGCCTCGCCCTGAAGGGCGAACAGGTGAAGGGATTGGCAGTCACCGACCCGCGAAGACTATTTGCCTCAAGTGGAGACGCCTGGCTGAAGAACCGCATGTCAGCACACCAGTCGATGGCTCAACATGAGGAGGCCCCGGTGGACTATCTGTACAAGACCATGGCACAGACCATGTCCAGCGCGGACTATATCTATCGACAAAGCCGCCAGCACCCCACATCTGCCAGCTATCCCGATACTGAGCTGGCAAGGGGGCTCAAGACCATCGCATCACTCATATATAGTGAGATCGATACCAAGGTCTATTACATTTCACTCGGAAGTTTTGACACCCATGTCAACCAAGATGCACAACAACGCCGACTGTTCAATGAACTCAACGGCGCCGTGAAAGCATTCACTGACGACCTGAAAGCCAACGGACGTTTCAACGACCTCCTCCTCTTCACATTCTCCGAATTCGGTCGAAGAGTGAAGCAAAATGCGAGCAACGGAACCGATCATGGTAAGGCCAACAATATGTTCCTGATCAGTGGTGCCCTGAAGAGACAAGGTTTGCTGAACCCACTGCCTGATCTCAGCCGACTGGATGATGGAGATCTCCCCCATACCCTTGATTTCAGAGAAGTGTATGCCACAGTTCTCGAACGATGGCTGGATACAGGTGCTGAAAGCATCCTCGGAAAGAAATTCAGCCTGCTGGATTTCATCTGATCAAAGGTTATTCATCCTTCAACCCTTCCCGGATATCAGGGTTCATCAAAGGGATCAGAGACTTCCGACCCGCCATAGCTCAGGCATACCCCTCAACCGCCCCAGCTTTCCCGATCCAGGCTTCTGAACTGTATGGCCTCCGCCAGGTGCTCTGTGCGGATGGCCGGGCTCGAGTCGAGATCGGCAATGGTTCGTGCCACCTTGAGGATCCGGTCATAGGCACGGGCTGAAAGATTCAAACGATCCATCGCCGTGCGGAGCAGTTCGGTGCACTCAGCATCCAGGACACAGATCTCGCGCAACAAACGCGCACCCATCTGGGCATTGGCGAAGAGATCCGGATGTTCCCTGAACCTGGACGCCTGAATATCCCTCGCCTGCAGCACCCGGCTTCGGATGGTATGGGAGGTCTCCCCCGGACGCAGGGTGGTCAGTTCCGTGAAACCCACCGGTGTCACCTCCACATGCAGGTCGATCCGGTCCAGCAGAGGGCCGGATACCTTGTTGAGGTATTTCTGAACGGCACCCGGAGGACAGGTGCATTCCTTCTCAGGATGATTGTAATACCCGCAGGGACAAGGATTCATGGAGGCCACCAGCATGAAGGATGCCGGAAATTCAACGGCAATGCGGGCACGACTGATGGTGACCTTCCGCTCTTCCATGGGCTGTCGCATGACTTCGAGCACCGTACGCTTGAATTCGGGAAGTTCGTCCAGGAAGAGCACGCCGTGATGGCTGAGAGATATCTCACCCGGCTGAGGATTTCCACCCCCGCCGACGAGGGCAACATCACTGATCGTATGATGGGGGGACCGAAAGGGTCGCCTGGACACGATCGTCGCATGCTCAGGCAACTTGCCGGCGACGCTGTGGATCTTGGTCGTCTCCAGGGCCTCCTGCAGGGTAAGTGGCGGCAGGATGGTGGGCAGCCGCTTTGCCAGCATGGTCTTTCCGGCACCGGGCGGCCCAATGAGGATCACGTTGTGTCCCCCCGCCGCCGCGATCTCCAACGCCCGTTTGATGTGCTCCTGACCCTTGACCTCTGAAAAATCAGTATCAAAATGATGCTGCGCCGCATTGAACTCGGATCGCACATCCACCACGACCGGCTGCAGCGAGGTTTCTCCGCTTTCAAAGAATTCGATCACCTGACGCATATGGCGCACCCCGTAAACATTCAGGTTGTTCACCATCCCCGCTTCACGCGCATTGGCTTGAGGCACGATCAGCCCTTTGAATCCGTCGCGCCGGGCCTGTATCGCGATCGGCAGGGCACCCTTGATGGGTCGAACCTCGCCTTCCAGACTCAGTTCGCCCATCAAGAGGTAATCCTGCAGCCGCTCCCAGTTGCCTACCTGCTCCG
>CANHUK010000263.1 GCA_947463755.1 Chitinophagaceae bacterium | reverse complement strand
GCCGGCATCATTGCGCCGGCGGTCTATCTGATCTATGCAGTGACCAATAAACTCTCCATCGATCTCAAGGTCAGGTCCATGGCCGAGAAACAGGGCATACAGCATGACCGGTATTTCACCACACCGGCCCCGCTGAACAGTTGGTTGTGGTTCGTGGTCATGGAGCAACAGGACGGGTTCCAGATCGGTTACCGGTCGGTATTCGATGGCAACCAACCCTTGCAGCTCACCTTCTTTCCCCGCAACGACTCGCTGCTGGACCCGGTACGTGATCACGAGGAAGTCATGCAGCTGAAGAAATTTTCGCAGGGATACTACACGGTCGAACGGCAGGCGGACACCCTCGTTTTCAACGATCTTCGTTTCGGTCAGATGATCGGGTGGAAGCATCCCCGGGCAGGCTTCGTCTTTCATTATCACCTGACCCATCCGGAGGATAACGAGCTGGTGGTACAGCGCGGACGCTTTGCGGGATGGGGACCGGAGACGCCCGGAGAGATCTGGAAAAGGATCCGCGGTCTTCCCCTGCCCTCCGGTCGTGGTCAGTCGCGATGATGCTGACGAAAATAGAAGGTAAACAGGAAGAATACGATGCGGAACAGCAGGTAGCTCAACCACTGCAGGATGCGCGCGGGCCAGTGATACCTTGTCCGGTAATCATCGGGGGTGATGCGGATACAGTCCTCCCCGATGATGGTCTGCAGGGTCTCCCGAACGTTTGAACCGAACGCCGCATCATCTACATCCAGGTTAAGTTCAACACTGGCATAGGCGCTGATATTGTTCACGTTGTAAGATCCTGCGGTCACCCACAGACCATCTCTGACGGCGATCTTACCATGCAGGACATTGCGTCGGTACTCGTAGATCTCGGCACCGCATCGCAGCAGGTACCGGTACATGAATCGCTCTGCATGTTTGGCCACCGACACGTCGGAGATGCCCGCCAGGATGAGTCTGACGGTCACCCCGCGGCGGGTCGCCTGACGCAGGCTGCGGCGTATGGCGCGACCCGGAAGAAAATAGCTCGACATGATGATCACCTCTTGTTCTGCATTGCGCAACAGTTCGAGATAGCTTCTGGAAACCTGTCCTTTGCGATTGACCCAGTCGTTGCGACGAACCCTCACCGGACAGGTGGTATTGATATCAAAAACTGGAGAAGGGTGTGCGGCAATCATCCTCCTTGCCGCAACGGGATTGCGCATCCACACCTGCACACAGGTCCTGAAGAGTTCGAAGGCCGCCTCTCCCTCCACTTCCACGGCCCAGTCGAGCCATGCAGGCCGGCCTGGCAGATCATTGTATCGATCGGACACATTCAATCCCCCGACAAGTCCGCGCAATCCGTCCGCTACCAGCACTTTGTGGTGCATGCGACGTCCGACATACCAATTTCCTCCCTGCATCAAGGGCTCAAAGTAACGGAAACGCATACCCGAAATCCTGAACCCTTCCAGCAGCTCGTCCGACAGTCCGCGGGATGCGTATCCGTCGACCATCAGCCAGACGTCCACACCGCGCGCGGCAGCGTCCCTGAGCAGGGCAGCGACACGCCCTCCCGTCTGGTCCTCCTCGAAAATGTAGATCTGTAAATGGATCGAATACCGGGCCTCCCGGATGATCCGCTCCAAGGCGGCAAAATAGTCGCCTCCTCCGCGCACCAGCCGTGCGCGATTGAAGATCGTGTACCCCGTGGAGACGTGCCTGAGTGGTCCGGACATGATCCGAAATTAATCAAACCACTTACATCCCCTGCTGTCTGAACGGGGAGATGATGAAAATCATTAGCTTTAGTATGAACAGGCATGGTTGACGCGGCATGCGAATTCATACCTTCACTGCAAACCTGAACCTTGAAGATACCGAAACAGACATTGGCATTCCTGCAGGAGAGCGGTGGGCTGGCCCGGTTCGCCGGGCGAGTCTTCACGGAGGGCCTCCACCCACCGTTCGAGCTATCGGAATTTCTCCGCCAGTGCTATCTGATCGGCAACAAATCCCTCCCCCTGGTGGGCACCACCGCTTTCATCATGGGTTTAGTGCTGACCATCCAGCTCCGGCCCGCGCTTCTCTCCTACGGGGTCGAATCGGAATTGCCCTACATCGTAGCCGACGCCATCATCCGGGAGATCGGTCCGGTGATCACGGGCCTCATCTTCGCCGGCAAGATCGGATCCGGCATCGGTGCGGAACTGGGTTCCATGAATGTCACAGAACAGATCGACGCGATGGAAGTTTCCGGTACCAATCCCTTCCGATACCTCGTCGTGACCCGGGTGCTCGCGGCCACGCTGATGCTGCCCTTGCTGGTCTTACTCTCAGACGCGATCGCGATCACCGGATCCTTCATCGGGATCAATATCAAAGGGGTCATGAGTTTCGGACTCTTCACCGACGAGATCTTCCAGTTCCTGGATTTCACGGACGTATTTCCGCCGCTGATCAAGACCTTCTTTTTCGGATTCTCCGTCGGGATCGTCGGGTGCTACAAGGGATACACGTCAAGCCGTGGAACCGAGGGCGTGGGACGGTCTGCCAACGCTTCCGTGGTGATCGCTTCGATGATGATCTTCCTGATCGACCTGATCGCTGTGCAGATCACCGACCTGCTGGGTTTCAACTGATGAACCGCGATGATGACAGACATGAATATCCGAAACGATGAGGCCCCGGTGATCCGGATCCGTGATCTGTCGATCGCCTTTGGCACCCATGTCGTGCTGGATGGATTCGACATGACACTCGCCAAGGGTGAGGACCTGGTTGTATTGGGTAAGTCCGGTTCCGGAAAATCGGTACTGATCAAATGCATCATTGGATTGCTGTCTCCGGACCGGGGCAGCATTCGTGTACTGGAAGATGAGGTCACGGAGATGGATCACCCTGCGCTCGACCGGATGCGGTCGCGCGTGGGTTTCCTGTTCCAGAGTAATGCCCTGTACGACTCGATGACGGTGCGGGAGAACCTCGAGTTCCCACTGCGCAGGCACTGGATCACACTCTCGCAGGGCGAGGTTGACGACATGGTGATGGAGGCGCTGACGAATGTGGGTTTGGCCGAGACGGTGGACCTCATGCCCTCCGAATTGTCGGGCGGGATGCGCAAGCGCATCGCCCTGGCCCGCACGCTGATTCTGAAGCCGGAGATCATCCTTTACGATGAACCGACGACAGGGCTGGATCCGATCACCAGTCGCGGCATCAGCGACCTGATGGTAGAGATCGCCGATAAATACAAAACCAGTTCCGTGATCATCTCCCATGATATGCGATGCGTTGAACGCACGTCCGAACGCATCATCATGCTGATCGACGGAAAGTGCTATCGGACAGGAACCTATGCGGAAATGAGTCGCTCCGACGACCCCGCCATCATGCCATTCTTTCAATGAAGAGATCATGCCCCGACAACAACAGCATCTCGCCAGACTCGGATTCTTCGTCCTCGCCGCCGGAACGGTGTTCATTGTGGCCCTGTTCCTGATCGGTAAGAACCAGCACCTGCTCGGCTCACATTTCGTACTGCGCGCGCATTTCAGGAATGTAGCAGGATTGAGGACAGGCAACAATGTGCGGTTCTCCGGCATTGAGGTTGGGACCGTCCGAGAGATGCGGATCCTGAACGATTCGACGCTGGAGGTAACCCTGCTGGTGAAAGAAGATATGAAACAGGTGATCCGCCGCAATGCGATCGCCAGTCTGGGTGCCGACGGACTGATGGGTAACAAAGTGGTGAACATCCTGCCGCAGGCCGGGGCTGCCGCCTACGTGAATGATGGCGACCTGCTGAACACCCGCGCCGCCGTGGAGATCGATGATGTGCTGCGCACGCTGGCTGCCACGGGAGATAATATCCATGAGATCACCGAATCCCTGAAGGAAACAACAACCAGGATCAATGCCAGCCAGGGACTCTGGAAACTCATTGGAGACGAAGCACTTGCCCAAAATATCAATGCTGCCTCAGGTCATTTGAACCGGGCGGCGGCCGAAGCGGAAGGCATGACCAGGGATGTGCGCTCGATGCTGGCAGACGTGCGGGCCGGCAAGGGACCGGCGGGTGTCATACTTCGGGATACCGTGATGGGCGATGAACTGAGGCAATCCATCTCCAGGCTG
>CANHUK010000262.1 GCA_947463755.1 Chitinophagaceae bacterium | reverse complement strand
GCCTCTTCATAGAGGCCATCGCGGATGAGGCGTGCGAACTTTTTGGAACCCGTCACATTGGTGCGTTCGCCGACGTTGACAAAATTGGTTTCCGGACGGATGACCAGGGGTTCAAGTCCGGAGAGCCGGAGGTATGGTTTGATGATGCTGGGTGCAGACATGGTGGGTATGCGTTGAATGGGAGGCTTAAATGCCTCAGATCAGTTCCTTTTCAATGACAGGCAGTGGCCTGGGTTTCAGGGTACGAACATGTGCGGCAATGTGTCTGATGTGATCAGGTGTAGTCCCGCAACAGCCGCCGACGATGTTTACGTATCCTTCCTTCGCCCAGTCTTCGATGTGATGGGCTGTCTCCTCCGGAGTTTCGTCGTACTCTCCCATCGCATTGGGCAATCCGGCATTCGGATAGGCGGAGGTATAGCATGAGGCGATCTGCGAGAGCTCTTCGATATGGGGCCGCATCTGGTCGGCACCGAGTGCGCAGTTGAGTCCCACGCTCAGCGGATCGGCATGCTGAACAGAGGTGTAGAAGGCCTCCAGGGTCTGCCCGCTGAGGGTTCGTCCGGACGCATCGGTGATCGTTCCGCTGATCATCAAAGGGAGTGCGGGCCGGCCGCTTTCCCGGAAGTATTTTTTAACGGCGTAGATCGCTGCCTTGGCATTCAGGGTATCGAAGATCGTTTCGATGAGCAGGAGATCGGAGCCGGACTCCACCAGTCCCCGCACCTGTTCCAGATACGCTTCCGCCACTTCGTCGAAGGAGATCGATCGGAAACCCGGGTTGTTCACGTCGGGCGATAAGGAGAGGGTCTTGTTCATCGGTCCGATGGCGCCGGCGATGAACGGACCGGGTCCGCCGGCCTTTTCAGGGTGGCGTTCGAGGAAGGTCTTGACGGCAGCCCTGGCGCAGGAGACTGCGGCAATGTTGAGTTCCAGGGCCAGGTGACTCATGTCGTAATCAGCGAGGGAGACGGCCTGGGCGTTAAAGGTATTTGTTTCGATGATGTCGGCACCCGCTTCCAGGTATTCGAGGTGGATAGCCTCGATGATATCCGGACGCGTGATGCAGAGCAGATCGTTGTTTCCCTTCAGGTCGGAGGGCCAATCAGCGAATCGCGCCCCCCGATAGTCGGCTTCAGTCAGGCGGTAGCGCTGGATCATGGTGCCCATGGCCCCGTCGATGACGAGGATGCGCTCCTGCAAGGCTTTTCGAATGGAATGCATGGTGTCTGTTTGGTCTGGTGTGATGGGTCGCCGGACGGAGATGTTACGCCAAACAGAGGATACACCGAAGGGTGTGACGCTGTTTATTAGTTCGATTCATCCCGTGGGGCATGGCGCAGGCCGAACAATAAACAAATCCGCCTGCGCATCATCTGCAAAATTACCACAAAATTTGGCGATTCGCAATAGTATCAGCGCATTACATAACGCTCTACCGGCAACCGGTTTTGTAAACTCCGGGCGAGCGTCATTTCATCCGCGTATTCCAATTCTCCGCCAAAGGCGATGCCCCTGGCGATCGTTGTGACCCTCACGGGCAGGCCCTCGATCTTTTTTTGGATATAGTAGATGGTGGTATCACCCTGGATGGTCGGACTCAGGGCGAACACGAGTTCCTCCGTAGCACCCTCCTGCACGCGGGATACCAGTCCGTCGATCTGAAGCTGGTCCGGGCCAATGCCGTCGAGCGGGGAAATCACGCCACCCAGGACATGATATGCGCCGGAAAATTGCTGGGTACTTTCTATGGCGATGACATCCCGGATGCTTTCGACCACACAGATGAGTGATTTGCTGCGGGCAGGATTGTTGCAGATGCTGCATGTTTCGGCATCCGATACATTGTGGCAGATGCGGCAGAATCTGATCTCTGACCGGACGCGCGCGATCGTTTCACCGAAGGCCTTCACCTCTTCCGTTTCCTGTTTGAGCAGGTGCAAGACCAGCCGAAGGGCCGTCTTCCGGCCAATGCCGGGCAGTCGGCTGAAGGCGTTGACAGCAGATTCCAACAATTCAGAAGAGCATTGCATGCGGCAAAATTACGCTAGTTGCCCGTGTCGCCGAGGTCGATCTCGAATTCATTGTCCCAGTTCGGCCGGATGGACAGTTTCTGCTTGCGGCTGTTGACGCGTTCGGGCTGCCTTTTCTGCCAGTAGTCGCCGGTATCCCATCGTCCGTTGCCATTTGTGTCATAAAGGATACGGATGGAATAATCGCCGGGTCTGAACAATTTAAAGACGTACCGCGACATGCGCAGGGGCTGGGCTTTTTCCAGCACATCCTCGCGATAGATCAGCAGCACGGGCCGAAGCGTAGTGTCCAGTCCCTTTACGCGTATGTTTAGGGCGCCGTAATCACTTTCTTTCTTCGACTCCAATTTCAATGTGTCTGCCCGCATGATACTATTGCCGGCACTGTCGCGTGCAAAATCTTTCTGCAGGATGATCCTGTATTTTGTGCCGGCCGACCAGGCATGCCTGACGGTTAGTTTGCGTACCGTGCTGTCGGGCATCAGTGAAGGTCTGGGCAGGGGATTGAATTTCTCGTCTGTCAGCTGGAACCTGGTGCTGTCCCAGTTGGCCAGTTTACTTTCGAAGGTCATGACAAGCTCTCCCAGGATGTCGAGCCGTTCCCCCTCCAGGTTCAGCGAAAACTTGAGTCGTTTGTCGTCTTTGTTGCGCGGCGCAGGCTGGCTGCTGCCGGCCGGCTTACGGGCATCATCCGATTCGGTCTGGAAGGCATAGAGCGTGATGGGCCTGGTATCCCCGGTGAAGACGACGCTGTCTGCAAATCCGAAGAACTCTGAGGTCTGATCATATTTTAATCCGCCATCGGCGTCTTTGATGGCGAAGATGCGGTAGGTGCCGGGGGCAAGGAACCGGAAATTGAAGACACCCCTGGCGTCCGTCCGTGTCATGTAGCGGGGTTTGGTCTTGGCTACGGCCGAGTCGTCCATATCGCGGTGCAGGATGACCTGCATCAGGCTGTCCGTTTTCCCGGTTTCCGCATAGATCACCCGCCCGCTCATAGATGCCGTATCGATCACGTCTCCGGTCGAAAACACATAGGCATACCCCTTTAGAGGATTGTTCTCATTGATGTCGCGAATGGCATCACCAAAGTCGATGCTGTAGGTAGTATTCGGCTCAAGGGTATCCTTGATGCGGATGCTGACGTTCCGCAGCCGGGCCTCGATCAGCGGCTTTGTCTTGGGGATCGGCGAGAAACTGACCTTTTCGAAAGGGTTATCAACCTGAACATATTCATCGAAGGACAGGGTGATACGGTTGCCCGTGAAATTGCGCGTAGAATCAACCGGCGTGGTTCGCTGAAGCACCGGCGGCAGGGAGTCTCGCGGACCACCCGACGGGGGCATGGGCTGGCCACAGGAAATAACAAGCAGCAACATGCCCAGAACCACCGCCGCATGAGCGATTCCTGATGAACGGGAGTGCAAGTGTTTGGAAGTCATGTGATGTCGGGGTGCGAAGATAGCCAACAAATGAGGCCCTTCCGGGGTTTAATGATCGAAAAAAGGAGAATATGGGCGTACATATGCTGAAGAAAGTGCAGAATTTGCCGGTAAGTCTGGATGAAGCCTGGGATTTCTTCTCACACCCGAAGAACCTGTCGGTCATGACGCCGGAATACCTTAATCTGAAATTCACCAATCCGCTGTTTGGAGATGAGATGTACGCAGGGCAGGTCATCACCTACAATGTAAAGCCGCTGCTGGGTATTCCGATGTTCTGGATGACCGAGATCACGCATGTGCAGCCGAAGCGATTCTTCGTTGACGAACAACGGTTCGGGCCCTACGCATTATGGCACCACCAGCACCATTTCCGGGAGATCGAAGGTGGTGTGGAGATGACAGACCTCATACATTACAAGGCTCCGCTGGGGCCGTTGGGCGACCTCGCCGTAGCGCTGTTCATACGCGGCCAGCTGGAGGAGATCTTTAAGTTCCGCTTTGCGAAGGTGGAGGAGTTGTTCGGGGTTTGGAATGTCAGCGCAGAGAAATGAGAAAAGGAGGAACGCAGAGCTGATCTTTCTCTGTGTTCCTCCTTTTCTCATTTCTCAGCGCTCCAATTCAACCCGGCATGCGGGCGATGTATTTT
>CANHUK010000261.1 GCA_947463755.1 Chitinophagaceae bacterium | reverse complement strand
GTGCCTGCTTTTCCCAGCGCAGGTCGTCGTTGCGGAAAGATGCGATGGTGGCTCCGGTGGAAGCCGGCTCGTTACCGAAGGAATAACCCGCGTTCTGTCCGACGTTGTACGCGTAGAGCAGTGTCGAGATCCGCTGGTACTGTGGATTCACATTCTCGTTACCGGTGACACCATAACTTCCGCGCAGTTTGAGGAGGCTGATGGACTTGGAGCGGAAGAACTTCTCGTTCGACACCACCCAGCCCAGCGCACCTGAATAGAAATTGGCGAATTTATTGTTGGCGCCGAATGCAAAGGATCCATCACGACGAAGGGTGCCGGACACCAGGTAGCGACCATCATGGTCGAAATCAACCCGACCAAAATAAGAAAGGTTGCGGCGCTCATACTGGTAAGAACCCACATCCAGACCGTTGGTCGTGGCAATGCCTGTGGCAGAGGAGATATCCGCAAAATCCCAGGCGTTGAACGGCACATCCTGCCTCGAACCGCTCAGGTTGTTTCCGGTCACGCGTGCCATGGAAAAACCAGCCACTACATCAAAAACATTCCGTTCGGCCACCGTGAAGCGGTGGTTCGCGAAGTTCTCAAAGGTGTAGTTGAAATAATTGGTCTTGTACTCGTATACATTATTATGGGATCCCGGCCGGGGTGTTCCGTCGGCATACAACGTGGAGTTGATGTGCGACGGCCCGTAGAATGACAGGGGAGTAAACCCTTTGCCACTTACATCAGCATTGGTATAGCCGAAACGGGAGGTCAGCTTCAGGTCCTTCAGCAGATCGTACTGCAGTTCGAGCTTGCCATACAGCTTATTGGTCATACCCTGGTTGTAGGTATCCTGCAGCTGAGTGAGCGGGTTGACGATCTCTGACAGGATGCGGGGGCTGAAGCTATACGTGCCGTAAGTGCCGGGCACGTTGTTCAACACCGGAAGTGTTGGGTCAAAGTTCAATGCGTTGGAGAGCACAGAATTGATCGCATTCTCAGGCACCCCTGCATTTTTAATATTTGTGTAGGTGGTGTTGGAGATGAACTTCAGTTTGCTGGTCAGGTCGAAGGTCAGGTTCGCCGTGGCGTTGACCCGATTGAAATAGGATTTATCACCGCCCCCGACAATGCCTTCCTGGGAAACGTAACCACCCGACAAGAAGTAGGATACGCGGTCGCTGCCTCCACGTGCAGCCAGTGTATGCGACTGCATCGGGGCGCGCTTGAAGATCTGATCCTGCCAGTTTGTTCCGACACCCAGGCCGGCCAGGTTTTCGAAGACGAGCTTACCGCCCGAGAGCATGCTGCCTTCGTTCAGGATCGCTGCGTATTCGGAAGCGTTCAGTACACCGATCTGGTTGAGGACTTCCTGTACGGCATAGTTACCGTTGTAGGTGAAGGCCGTCTTCTGAGATTTGCGTCCGCTCTTGGTGGTTACCACAATGACACCATTACCTCCCTTCACACCATAGATGGCGGTGGTAGCAGCGTCTTTAAGGACGTTGATCGATTCGATGTCTGCAGGGTTGATGCTGTTGAAATCGTCCAGCGTTTGAATGGAACCATCAACGACCACCACGGGATCCGTTCCGGTATAAGAAGGAATACCCCTGATCAGCACCGTCGGCTTAACCCCGGGTGATCCTGCGGAAACGACGGTCACACCGGAAGCCCGGCCCTGGAGCGCGTCTTCCGCCCGCACCGGCTTAAGCTTTTCGATGTCCGCGCCCTTCACAGAGGAAACGGCGCCGGACACCTTCGTTGCCCGCTGCACGCCATAGCCAACGACTACTACATCCTCAAGACTAACTTGTGAGGTCTCCAGGCGGATGGTCATGTCGCCTGCGGTGATGGTCACCTCCTGATCGGCAAATCCAACGGAACTGACCAGGAGTGTCCTGGTGGTTGCGGGCAGTGACAGACGAAATCTGCCATCCTGACCCGTGGAAGTCGCCTGCACGGCACCGGGTGCCTGGACTGTGGCCCTGGCTACCGGCTTGCCTGCGGCATCCGTAACCGTACCGGACACCGTCCGATCTTGTGCAAATGCCGCCGTTACCCCCCAGAACAGGAGTGAAAACAACAAGCACAATCTGTTGCGTTTTCTCATATGCAAGAATTGTTTTAAATGGATGATGCAAAAAAGCAGACCGAAACTAAACCGATACCCGCGCATTATGTAATAAACCACTACATCATGACTACATCATACTTAAATAAACAATTGATTATCAATTAAGATAAAACTCATCACGACTACATCAAAAACCTTTTGGAAATATTTTGTTTATATTGTGTTACTCATCGAAGGAAACAAGCTTCAACAAACCTCCGAGAGGGTCAAATCCCATCGTCATGCGCCATTTATTACGGATTTACCTATTTTTTGTCGCGGTTTCACCGGTCATCAGGGCACAGAACACCATCGGCATTCCGCGCATCATCAATTACTCCAAGGAGACATATCGTGCGGGTACGCAGGTATGGGACATTACACAGGACCCTTCAGGGCGGATGTATTTTGCCAACGACGAAGGGTTGCTGACCTTTGACGGTCATTTCTGGAAGTTGCATCCGTTGCCGAACAAGACCAACATGCGGTCCATCGCCATCACGGAGGACGGACGCATCTATGCCGGCGGTCAGGGTGAACTTGGATATTTCTCGCCGAACGAAAGCGGGAAACTGCATTACACGTCCCTCATCCCCTTGCTGCCGGCGGCGGAGCGGAGCTTTGCAGATATATGGGATATCGAGATCCTGGGAGCCTCTGTGTTCTTCAGGGTTTCAGACCGAAGGATTTTGGAATATCGGAACGATCACTTCACCGGATTTCCGGCAGCCAGTGCCTGGCTGTACCTCAGGCAATGCGGGGGGCGACTTTGGGCGCATGACCGCGATCGTGGGCTTTTTATCCTGCAGGGTGGCCGGTGGCAGCCGGTACCCGGTGGTGGAGGGATCGGCAACCGGCTGGTGTCCGGCATTTTTGATCGGGGCGATGGTCGGCAGACCGTACTCCTGGATGATTTTTCGGCCTTGACCCTCACCCGAGAAATCCTGCAGCCCGATCGTTCCTTCGCCGGACGCGGAGCCATTGGCCGCATCTTCCGAGCCGAAAGCATCCGGCCCGGAGGATTTGCTGTTAGTACGATCTCCAATGGATGTCTCATTCTGAATGAAAACGGAGGACTGGTCCAGCAGCTGTCGAGGAAGGAGGGACTGCAAGACAACAATGTGATCAGTGTGTTCCAGGACAGGGACGGCAACCTCTGGACGGGCCTCAACAATGGCATCAGCTTCATCGCATACAACGCCGCCATCAAATATATCCGGCCGAACCCTGAAAACGACGTCTCGGGTTACAGCACCCGTATCATGGACGATCAGCTCTTCATCGCCAGTTCGGATGGTGTTTACGCGACAAAGGTTACCCGTGGCAACAGCGACCTCAGTTTCTCCCGAAACGCATTCCGCCGCGTGGGACAAAGCGATGGACAGACCTGGCGCATTGAGGAGGTAAACGGCCAACTGCTGATCGCCCACACAATGGGGATGTTCCGATTAGACCCCGCATCGGGTCAGGCCGTCAGGTTCAGCGCCTCTCCCGGATGGCTATTCGTCCCACTCAGCCCGGTGATCCCATCGGAACACATCATCACCGGTACATATGGCGGACTTAGGCACATCACTTATCGCGATGGTGTGTTCCGGGACATGGGCGACCTGAAAGGTACCTATGAGTCGCTCCGATTCCTGACCCTGGATAACAACGGAGACCTATGGGCATCCCATCCCTACCGGGGTATCTATCGGATCCGCCTCGATCTGCCCGGAAAGACCTACCGGTCGGAGCTGCTGACCGATCGCCAGGGCCTCCCCTCCACCCTCGGCAATCACGTCTTCAAGGTCAGGAACCAAGTAGTGTTCGGCACCACGAAGGGTGTTTACAGTTTCGACGGATCGACGGGCAGGTTTGTACTGGCCTCCTTTTTTGACACGGTCCTCGCCGAAAGGGAGGTGCGCTATCTGAACGAGGACGAACAAGGGAGGATCTGGTTCTGCAGTGGAAAGGATCTGGGCGTGATCGTCCAGGACAGGAACGACGGAAAAGCCAGGGTCACTTTCTTCCCCGAACTG
>CANHUK010000260.1 GCA_947463755.1 Chitinophagaceae bacterium | reverse complement strand
GCGGCCAATTCGGGCGTCTTGTCTGCAGAGCCGTCAGAAACCACGATGATGTCCAGCAGGTCTGAAGGATAATCCAATGCCAGGGTATTCCGGCACTTGGCCTGGATGACACCGGCTTCGTCACAGGCCGGGATGATGAAGGCGACCCGTGGGAGAATATCTGTTGCCTCCTGTGGCTTCCGGGATGCAGGCGAGCGCCTCGCTGCCAGCCATGCCGTGATCGCATAGCCGAAGTAAGCGTGAAAGAGCAACAGGGCCGATATCCAGAAAACCGTCATCATGCGGGTGTCGGGTAAATGTATGATAAATCGCCGGCGTGATCAGCATTGGACATGCGATAGCGGAACGGCATTTTTTCAGGAACTTTACGGCATGACACATGCCCCGCTGGCGGAGAGAGTAAGACCCCTGAACCTGGACGACCTGGTTGGCCAGGACCATCTGACCGGTCCGGGTAGCATTCTGCGGGTGTCCATTGAACGGGGCAGCTTGCCTTCAGTGATCCTGTGGGGCCCTTCGGGCACCGGTAAAACGACCCTGGCCGGCATCATCGCACACGCGACCGGCCGTCCGTACTTTGCACTGAGCGCCATCAGCGCGGGGGTGAAAGAGATCCGGGAAGTGATCGAAGCTGCGCGCGAGGCAGGCGGTGCCCTGCTGTTCATCGACGAGATCCACCGTTTCAACAAAGGGCAGCAGGACGCCCTGCTGGGGGCGGTTGAGAAGGGCATCGTGACACTCATCGGTGCCACGACGGAAAACCCCTCCTTCGAGGTCAACAGCGCCCTGCTCTCCCGCTGCCAGGTATTCGTGCTGAAACCACTGGAGAAAGCAGACCTCCTCCGGCTGATCGGTCAGGCCATACAAAAAGATGAGTGGCTGGCGAAGGTGTCGCCGGAATTGAAAGAAACGGAGGCATTGCTGTCGCTCTCCGGCGGCGACGGCCGCAAACTGCTGAACCTGCTGGAACTGGCGATCCTCTCGGCCGAAGGAGAACACCCGGTAGTGACCGATGAACTCGTCATGCGTGCAGCACAGCGCAAGGTGGCGCTCTATGACAAAAAGGGCGAACAGCATTATGACATCATCTCCGCTTTCATCAAATCCATCCGCGGCAGTGATCCCAATGCAGCACTCTACTGGATGGCGCGCATGATCGAAGGCGGCGAGGAAGTACGCTTCATCGCCCGTCGGCTGGTGATCCTGGCGAGCGAAGACATCGGCAATGCCAACCCCACAGCGCTCGTGCTGGCCAATGCAGCATTTGATGCCGTGGACCGGATCGGATGGCCTGAAGCACGGATCATCCTTGCCCAATGTGCCGTGTACCTGGCTTCCAGCCCCAAGAGCAATGCCTCCTACCTCGGCATCGATATGGCGCTCGCCGAGGTGAGGAACAGCGGAGACCTGCCCGTGCCGATGCATATCCGGAATGCCCCGACGAAACTCATGAAGAACATGGGTTATGGTCGGGATTACAAGTACGCGCACGACTATGAAAGCAGCTTCGCTCCCCAGGAATTCCTACCCGAACAGATCGCAGGCCGCACATTCTACGCACCCGGCAGGAACGCGCGCGAGGAGGAAATGCGCAGGTTTCTCAAAGACCGCTGGAAAGACAAATACGGATACTGAAAATAAATATAAATATAAACGACCCTAAAGATGGAGACCGTCCGCTGGACATGTACCCGATTCGAAGACCTGAGTCCTGCTGTGTTGTATGAGATCCTGAAACTGCGTTCCGAGGTGTTCGTGGTTGAGCAACAGTGCGTCTTCCTCGACATGGATGATAAGGACCAGGATGCCTGGCACCTGACGGGATGGTACGAGGATCGGTTGGTCGTCTATACCCGACTGCTGCCACCGGGCATCACCTATGCGGAGGCTTCTATAGGACGAGTGGTTTCATCTCCCTCCGTTCGCAGGATGGGCTTCGGCAGAGAGCTGATGGAAGTATCCATACAACAGTTGTGGCAACTCTTTGGTAAGCAGAATATCCGCATTGGCGCCCAGCTATATCTCGAAAACTTTTATGGTTCCTTCGGATTCGTGCCGCAGGGGGAGGTATACATCGAGGATGACATCCCACACATCAAGATGCTGCTGAGCATCTGATCCCCGTTTCGCCGTAAAATAAAATACACGGGACATACGTTTATAGGACACCCTAACTACTCAAAGTCCTAATCCGTATTTCCCATGAAAACAGCCGCGTCTTCGCGCGCACAGGTATGCTCATACCTGATGATCCTATTCATATGCCTGAACTCCAAACCCGGGGTCTCACAAGTGCATTTTGAAGCTGGCATAACAGCAGGTCCCTCCAATTTCCTGGGAGACCTCGGTGGCAATGTAGGTCATGGAATGCCCTTCCTGAAGGACAACAACCTGCAGATGACACGCATCATGAAGGGCGCCTATCTGGGCTTCTCCCCTCATCCCGCTTTCAATTTCAGACTGGCATTGAACATTGGACGACTGGAAGGTGCCGACAGCATCATCCGGCCGGCCGGCGGTCATGAACTGACGCGTATGGAAAGGAACCTGCATTTCAGGTCGCCGCTGCAGGAGCTTTTCCTCGTGGCTGAATTCTACCCCACCGTGTTTCGGGAAAACGATTGGGATGACGTGCGTGGAAGAATTCGTCCCTATGTTCTGGCAGGCGTGGGTGCCTTCAAATTCAACCCGCAGGCACAATACGCAGACACGAACGGCGATAAGGTGTGGGTCGATCTGAAACCCTTGCGCACCGAAGGACAGGGCATGCCGAATCACCCCGACCGGAAGGAATATGCGCTGACACAGATCAACATCCCCTACGGATTCGGGATCAAATATTTTGTGAACGATCGCCTGCATGTCTCCTTCGAGATCATCAGCCGGATGACCTTCACAGACTACATCGATGATGTGAGTTCGAACTACATTCCTGAGCAGGATTTCCAGGATTATTTCGGGCCGGGCAGTTTTCAGGCACAGATGGCCCACCAGATGGCCAACCTGTCAAACCTGTCCATCCAATCGAATACCCGTTCCGGTTTTCAGGGTTGGGAGCAGCGTGGCGACCCCAAGGAAAATGACGCCTATTATTGCTCGAGTCTGAAGATCGGCGTCAGACTGGGCGACCTGCGCAATCAGGTATTTCGTCGGGCCACCAATATCACCAGGTGTCCGGCCGCGCTATACTGATCTGATGTCGGATCAGAGTTCGGCCTTCAGGAAACGGCCGGTATGACTGGCTTTGACCTTTATTAATCCCTCCGGCGGTCCTTCGTAGAGCAGTTTCCCGCCGCCGTCGCCCCCCTCAGGGCCGAGGTCGATCAAATGATCGGCCACCTTGATCACATCCATATTGTGTTCGATCACGAGCACGCTGTTGCCCCGGTCGACCAGTTTCTGTAAGACGTCCAGCAGGTGCCGGATGTCCTGAAAGTGCAGACCCGTCGTGGGTTCATCCAGGATATAGAACGTCTTCCCTGTATCTTTTTTCCCGAGTTCGGTGGCGAGTTTCACACGCTGCGCCTCTCCCCCGCTGAGGGTTACGGCCGATTGGCCGAGGGTGATGTATCCCAGGCCGACTTCCTGCAGCATCCGGATCTTCCGGTACAGCCAGGGGACGGGCATGAAGAATTCCACCGCCTCGTCCACCGTCATGTCCAGCACATCACTGATGGATTTCCCTTTGTAGCGGATCTCGAGGGTCTCCCGATTGTAGCGTCGTCCATTGCATTTCTCACAGGGCACATACACATCCGGCAGGAAATTCATTTCAATGACCCGCATGCCACCGCCTTCGCAGACATCGCAGCGACCTGCCTTCACGTTGAAAGAAAAGCGCCCGGGCGTGTAACCGCGTACCTTGGCCTCGGGCACGGAGGCGAAGAGCTGGCGGATCTCGGTGAAGAAACCGCAGTAGGTGGCGGGATTGCTCCGCGGCGTGCGGCCGATGGGTGTCTGATCGATCTCGATGACTTTATCGACGTGATGCAGCCCCTTCATCCTCCGATACGGCATGGGCTGGGCCTTTGCGTTGTAGCAATGCTGATTGAGGATGGGATAGAGCGTTTCATTGATCAGGGTAGACTTCCCGCTGCCGCTGACGCCGGACACCACCACCAACGTACCGAGCGGGATCAGGATC
>CANHUK010000259.1 GCA_947463755.1 Chitinophagaceae bacterium | reverse complement strand
ATCCCAACTTCCACCGCCGTGTGAAGGAATTCATCGCTCAGTTCAAACGAAAACTGCCCGAATACGACGAACTCGTCACGGGCAATACGATCTTCCGGGCGCGTACCCGCGGTGTCGGCGTGCTGTCGAAAGAAGACGCGATCTCCTACGGCTGCAGCGGCCCCACCGGCCGCGCCAGCGGCGTCGACTGCGATATCCGGAAGGTGCAGCCCTATGGCATCTACGACCGGCTCGATTTCCAGCAGATCATCGGCAAGGAAGGCGATACCTACAGCCGTTACCTGGTGCGGATGCAGGAAATGCGGCAGTCGCTGCACATCATCGAACAACTCATCGACAATATCCCCGAAGGTGACTTCCAGGCCAAGACCAAGGCCGTGCTGAAGGTGCCTAAGGGAGAATATTACTCCAGGGTCGAAACCGCCCGCGGAGATTTCGGAGTGTACCTGGTCAGCGAAGGGGGATTGACACCCTATCGCATCAAGTACCGGTCGCCCGGCTTCTCCAACCTCAGCGCACTGGATCATACCGTGCGCGGACAAAAGATCGGCGACCTCGTCGCCATCATGGGCAGCTTTGACCTGGTGATACCCGACATCGACAGATAGCGGCGATCGGAACAGAACCGTGCCGGCGCCACCAACATCTATTATATGTGGAATTTAGCTCAACTGACCGACCTCATTCACGGATGGCTCTATGAGACCTTCCCGCCCGCCTGGGCCCTGGCCTTTGAGATGATCATTGTTGGCATCGCTGTGATCGGACTCTTTGCCGGACTGGGACTGGTCCTGGTGCTCATGGAACGCAAGGTATCAGCCTTCATGCAGATCCGGCTTGGGCCCAACCGCGTCGGCCCGAAAGGGTTGATGCAGTCGCTCGCTGACACGCTCAAACTCCTGGTCAAAGAAGGCATGACACCAGACGGGGTCGATCGTTTCCTCTTCAACCTCGCGCCCTTCGTCGCTATGATCGCGGCCATGCTGCTCATGGCACCGATCGCCTTCGCAAAAGATTTCCAGATCTGGGACCTGAACATCGGCGTGCTCTACGTGACGGCCATTTCCTCACTCAACGTGATCGCCATCCTCATGGCGGGCTGGAGCAGCAACAACAAATACTCCCTGCTCGGCGCCATGCGCAGTGGTGCCCAGATCGTCAGCTACGAACTCTCCGCCGGCCTGTCGATCCTCACCGTCGTGGTGCTCACCGGGAGTCTTCAGATCTCCGACATCGTAACAGCGCAGTCCAATGGCTGGTGGATCTTCAAAGGACATATCCCCGTCATTATCGCCTTCGTGATCTATATGATCGCCGTTACGGCGGAAACCAACCGCGCCCCCTTCGATATGGCAGAGGCTGAATCCGAACTCACCGGCGGCTTCCATACCGAATATTCCGGGATGAAATTCGCGCTCTTCTTCCTCGCCGAATACATCAATGTATTCATCGTCTGTGCGATCGGTGCCACGCTCTTCCTGGGCGGATGGATGCCGCTGCACATCGGCGAATGGACGGCATTCAACGGGATCATGGACTGGATCCCTTCTTCTGTCTGGTTCTTCGGGAAGACCTTCTTCCTGATCTTCCTGATGATGTGGTTCCGGTGGACCTTCCCTCGCCTGCGGATCGACCAGCTCCTGAACCTCGAATGGCGCTACCTACTGCCCATCGGGATGGTGAACATCCTGCTGGTGACAGTGATCGCCATCCTCAAATGGCATTTCTGAACCGAAAGAAAATCGACACTCTAACGATCAAGCATAACCGATGTTTCTGACCAGATACTTTTCCGAGATCGCCGAAGCCGTCGGTTCCCTGCTGAAGGGGATGCGCATGACGGGTTATTATTTCACCCATCACAAGGAGATCATCACGCAGCAGTACCCCGACAACCGCGCCACGCTGGTGCTGCCGGAGCGTTTCCGGGGAGAGGTCGTGATGACGCATACCGAAAACAACGAACACCGCTGCACCGGCTGCACCGCCTGCGAACTGGCTTGTCCGAATGGTACCATCAAGGTGGTCACCAAGTTCGAGGTGAACGCCGAAGGCAAGAAGAAAAAGGCGGTCGACAAGTTCGTCTATCTCCTCGAACTCTGCACCATGTGCAACCTCTGCATCGAAGCCTGCCCGACCGATGCCATCCGTATGGCGCAGACCTTCGAGCACAGCGTCTATGACCGCAGCCAGCTGACACGCATCCTTAACAAACCGGATTCCAAACTCCAGGAGGGGGTCGAATGATGAAAGGGGAAACGATCGTATTCTATCTGCTCGCCGCCCTGACCCTGGTCAGCGCCGCGATGGCCGTCGGAACGCGCCGCATCTTCCGGTCCGCCGTGTATCTGTTGAGCAGCCTGATCGGTATCGCCGGTCTGTATTTCTGGATGCGCTTCGAATTTGCCGCCGCCGTGCAGATCGTTGTGTACGCGGGCGGCATTGCCGTGCTCATCATCTTCTCGGTATTCCTCACCCAGCGTGCCGGGGATGACATGCCCACTCCGCCGATGTTGCGGACGATCGCTGCCGCCGGCGCCGCACTCCTTGGCATGGGACTGGTCATGCTCCAGCTCGTCGCTCATCCTTTTCCAACACCCGCCGTTGCGGAAGTCGACCGCAGCGTGTCCGCCATCGGCCGCCGCATGCTGGCCACGGGCGACGATGGCTTCGCCCTTCCCTTCGAAGTGGTGAGCCTCCTGCTGCTCGCGGCCATGATCGGCTGCATCGTCATCGCCATGCGCACAAAACCCAACCAGCCATGATGGAACCCGGACTCTACCATATGCTGTTCATCGGGGCGGCCCTGTTCTTCATCGGGATCTACGGATTTCTGACCCGCCGAAACCTCATCACCATGCTGATGAGCCTCGAACTTGTACTCAACAGCGTCTGTCTCAACTTCATCGCCTTCAACAAATATGTGTGGACGGACAGGCTGGACGGACTCTTTTTCACGGTATTCATCATCGCGATCGCAGCGGCAGAAGCAGCCGTCGCCATCGCGATCATCATACATCTTTACAGGAGCCACGGGTCCATCGATGTCAGCAGCGCCGAGGACATGAAACACTGATCCACACGAAACCCCGATGGCCCGGAAAAAATAACCGACATGCCCCAAACAGCCCTCATACTCCTGATCCCCCTGTTGCCCCTGCTGGGATTCCTAATCCTCGGGCTCTTCAGCCGACGCATCTCCGGACCTGTCTCCGCCGGCATTGCCACGACCTTCATCGCCGGGTCCACCGCGCTGGCGATCATCCTGGCCCATGGGTATTTCTTTGAATGGGGCGCTGACGACAGCGGATTCCGACAGATCCGGGCACTCGATATCCCCTGGCTGGTGTTCGACCGCGACCTGCGGATCGATATGGGCGCGCTCGTCGACCCCATCTCGGTGATGATGCTGCTGGTCATATCCCTCGTCTCCCTGATGGTGCATGTCTACAGCAGTTCTTACCTGAAAGGGGAAGCCAGGATGCCCGTCTACTATGCCTTCCTGGGCCTGTTCACCTTTTCGATGATGGGACTGGTACTCTCCGCCAACCTCTTTCAGATCTATATCTTCTGGGAACTCGTGGGTGTTTCCTCCTTTCTGTTGATCGGATACTATTATCAAAAACCCTCGGCCGTCGCCGCTGCCAAGAAAGCTTTCATCGTCACCCGCTTTGCCGACCTTGGTTTCCTGATCGGGATCCTGGTGTTGGGGTATGAAGCCCGCTCGCTGGATTTCCTCACGCTGATCGAACGGCTAACATCGGTCGACGACCCCGACTTCCATGCCCTCATCGCTCCGAGTTTCCTGGGTTGCAGCGCCATCACCTGGGGATTGGCCCTGGTCTTCATGGGTGGTATGGGCAAGAGTGCGATGTTTCCGCTGCACATCTGGCTGCCCGATGCCATGGAAGGTCCGACGCCCGTTTCAGCCCTGATCCATGCCGCCACGATGGTGGTTGCCGGTGTATTCCTCCTGGCCAGGCTGTTTCCCGTGTACGCCATTGCCGCGCCCGATCTGCTGAGCTGGATCACGGGGATCGGGATATTCTCTGCATTGTTCGCAGCGATCATCGCGACGACGCAGACCGATATCAAGCGGGTGCTGGCCTATTCGACGATGTCGCAGATCGGCTTCATGATGTTCTCCCT
>CANHUK010000258.1 GCA_947463755.1 Chitinophagaceae bacterium | reverse complement strand
GTGGATGACGACAAACGTCAGACCGCAGATATGGTTTTCAGCACCGTACACCGCTGTAAGGGGCTGGAATATGATGAAGTCAGGCTGGCAGAGGATTTCATGACCGATGAGGCCCTGTCCAAGCAACTGGCGGAAGATGGATCACCTGCCCAGCGGGCACGGTTGAACGAGGAACTGAACCTGCTGTATGTAGCGGTCACACGCGCCAGGCTGATGCTGCATATCCCTGAAAGTCTCATGCCCGGTGACCTGCCTTCCTCTCCGCATGTCATCGTTCAGGCGGTGCGTGAGTCAGCCGGCGGGCATGTACGTGCCGAAGCCGGTCGCAACCGACCGGCAGCCACTAACGGTAAGGGATACGCGAAGCGGTCCGTGACCTCCCGGCCATCCGGTACGAGCAAGACATGGTCGAAAGAGGAAGATGCCCTGCTGCTGAGGTTGTATCATGCCGGAAAGACCCTGCATGACATCGCTAAGGTGCTGGAACGTACACCGACCGCCGTGCAGATGCGGTTGAGAAAACTGGATCCGGATGCCTGATAAGATTTAGGTGATCCGGTCGTTCTGATCGATCTCACGCACCCCGCGGGCTATGCGCATCGCTTCGACCAGTCGGCGCATTTCCTCGAAGATCGGTTCCGGGTTCGGGATGCCATCCAGGTTGAAGGACTTCATCGAAAAGTCGCTGGTCACCAGTTCGATCGTACCGATCGATACCATGCGCTGCCAGAAGGAACAGTGCAATCGCACATCCTTGACACGATAAAGTTCCAGGTTCTTGGTCGATCTCGAAAGCACTCCGCGCGTGATGATCAGTCGCTGATCGGTCAGTTTTAGTTTGGTGAACTTCAGTTCGAGAAACTTGACCAGGAAGAGGATCAGTCCAAGTCCGAACAGAGGCAAGAGGATCACGGAAAGCAGGTACACGCCTGCATTGTTCCAATGGGAGGGCGTTCCTTCCCAGTGCGTGCGTTCTGTGGGAAAAACGGGTGTTGTGTCAGCCATGGTTACAAGTTACTGAAAAGGGTGTATTTTCCCCGAAAACAGGATCAGATTATGTATTCGCCACCCCGCATCGAAGAGCGTGCCCCCGGCCGGTTCATAGGCATGTACATGGAGATGTCACTCATGGAGGATCAGACCGGGCAGTTGTGGCGAAAGTTCATGCCGCGCCGGCACGAGATCCTGCATCGGGCGAATACCGCTGTCGTTTCGTTGCAGGTGTATCCGAAGGGATATTTTCTGGAATTTGATCCTTCGCGGGTCTTTGTGAAGTGGTCATTGGCGGAAGTGGGGAATGTCAGCGGAGATGAATGGAATGTCAGCACAGAGAAAGGAGAAAATGAGGAACGCGGAGACGATTATTGGAATGTCAGCACAGAGAAAGGAGAAAAGGAGGAACGCGGAGGATTAGTTCCTGAGGGAATGGAGGTGTTTGAGATGCAGGGGGGATTGTATGCGGTGTTTGCGCATCGGGGATCGGACCCGGCGATCTTTGATCATATATATGGGGAGTGGCTCACTGCCTCGGATTTTGAATTGGACGACCGCCCACATTTCGAGGTATTGGACGTGCAGTACAGGCATTCGGATCCGGATGCGGCCGAGGAGATCTGGATCCCGGTGCGCGTGAAGTTTTGAATGATCGGATTTGGGGTCTGGTGTTCGGGTATGCGCGCGGAACGCAGGCTGCTTTATCTTCGTAGAAGATGAAGAAAACATCGGAGAAGGACGAGGGCATTCAGATCAACAAATATATCAGCAGCTCGGGTTTCTGTTCGAGACGGGAGGCCGACAAGCTGATCGAGCAGTTGCGGGTGACCATCAACGACGAGCTGGTGCTCCCCACCGCGCGCGTGATGGAAGGCGATGTGGTGGCGATCGACGGGGAGCGCATCAAAAATCAACAGCGTCCGATCTATATTGCGTTGAACAAGCCCGTGGGGGTGACGTCCACCACCGACATGAGCGATAAGACCAACATCGTTCGCTTCATGAATCATCCCAAACGGATCTTTCCGGTGGGGCGACTCGACAAGGATTCGGAGGGATTGATCCTGCTGACAAATGATGGCGACATCGTGAATAAGATCCTGCGGGCGGGCAATAACAATGAGAAAGAATACATCGTCACGGTCGATAAGGAACTCACGCAGGAGATGATCCGCAGCATGGCGGCCGGTGTCAGGATCCTGGGAGAGCGGACCAAGCCATGCTTCGTCAGGATGGAGGGGTCGAGGAGATTCCGCATCATCCTGAAACAGGGACTGAACCGACAGATCAGGCGGATGTGCGAGTCGTTCGGTTACAAGGTGAAAACCCTGAAGCGCATCCGCATCATGCACATCCAGCTGGGGAATCTGGCGACAGGAAAGTGGCGGTATCTGACCCCCGCGGAGATGGATGAACTGGAGAAGCAACTGGCAGGCGCGAGCAAGTGAATGTATTCAGTCGCATCATTGGATGTGATATAAATATAAGGGCCGGAGATCATGTCTCCGGCCCTTATATTTATATTTATTCTGGATCAGAAGTTCTCCTTGCGAAGTGGCTTTGGAATGCTGACCTTCAGTTCCATAGCTTTACCGCTGCGACGAATATCCATCTTGTATTCGGAGGCACCATTTTCCAGTGCGCCGCGCATATCTTCCACATTGTTGACGGCCTTCCCGTCGATCTGTTCCAGGATGTCGCCGGTTTTGAGGCCTGATTTGGCAGCGGGCGCATCCGGTTTGACTTCGAGTACCTTCAATCCCTTGCCGGAGGCTTGTTCTTCAACCTGCATGCCGAGTTTCGGGCGCTGGGTTCGGACCTCTACATTCACTTCGCGCAGCGGGCGTTCGATCATACGTTCGATCTGGATATTTTTCGGACCACTTTCTTCGGGCATCGTCAGGGTGCGGAAACGTGAAATGGTGCGCATTTCTCCGAGGGTGGCTTTGATCTTTTCCGTTTTGCCAGCGCGGAGCAGTTCGATGTTTACGACATCTCCGGCCTTTTTGCTGCGGATGTATTCTGACAGGGATTCGGGTTTGTCGATCTTTTCATCGTCCACAGAGACGATGATATCACCTTTTTGAATGCCGGCTTTGGCGGCACCACTGGGTTCGGTGACATCTACCACTTCGACACCTTTGTCTCCGGGCTGTGTCAAAACACCCAGCTGGGTGCGACTTTCTGTGGTCTCTGTCTCACGATCATCTTCTGATCTGAACATCAGGATCTGCGGCATTTGACTCTGTAAGTCCAGGTCTTTGAGCAGGTCACCGGAATTGATTAGCGAGTCGGATTTGAACATGAATACCTTGGCATTGGGTGCCGAGCGTTTCATGATGATGGTCTCTTTGTCGCCGCCGGTGACTTCCTTCCCGTTGACGGTCACCTTGTCACCTTCTACAAGAATGATGGTCTTCTCGCCTTTCTCATCTCCGCGGATGATGATCTCTTTTTTTTCCTTCTTCTCCTGTGCAAATGATTCGGAGATGGACAACCCACCCGCGATGAGCGCAATGGGTAATAAAAGTTGCTTCTTGAACATGACTATGGATTATCTTTTGGAGGCGCAAACTAATATCAATGCTTAATTAATGTATCATTCAATTTGTTAAAATTTCTGAATGAACGATTCATAAAGTATGTGCATGGTTCGTCTGATGACGGTGTTCATCCCATCACTGTAGCCCGGATGACATCCGTTGCTGATCACCACAAAACCATATCGATCCTTTGGGTGCCAAAACATTGCAGAATACAGACCGTAGGCTGATCCCGTGTGTCCGCGCAGTTCGATTTCCGGCAGGATATTTTTCGAGGTGTGTATCGCCAATCCGTAACCTTCCTTTTCAGATCGCACGCGTTGGATCTCTTCCGCACTGTTCTTTTGGATGATCCTCCCGCCGCGGTATTTGCCCATGCGGCTGTGCATGATCATATAACCGGCAAGGTCACCTGCAGAGATCTTCATGCCGCCCGTAGGGGAAAACACCGGTGTCGTGCGGCCGCGCTCGTAGGCGGCGATCTCGGCGCTGCGCGGGTTGTAGGCGGCCGGTGAAGGAATGAAGCGGCCGGAGTCGGTACGGTATTCGTAAATATGGGCGAATCGTCCGGCATCCAGCGAATCCACGCAATAGCCACCGTAAAGCCCGAGGGGCTGGAG
>CANHUK010000257.1 GCA_947463755.1 Chitinophagaceae bacterium | reverse complement strand
CCAGCCTGTTCTTCACCGGATCTTCACATTACCTGCTGACCCAGGTGAGCTATATCTGGCTGCCATCACTTGGCAGCAGTTTCACGCTGAGCCTGGATGGGATATCCTGGATGCTGTGTCTGTTGACGGCGGTATCATTCCCCCTCATATTCATCTCAACCTTCGATCCTGCGCGTACCCGTGCCAACGCCTTCTACGGATTGATGCTCATGGCGCAAGCCGGACTGATGGGAGTTTTCCTCGCTACAGATGCCCTCACTTTCTATTTCTTCTGGGAACTGGCGCTCATCCCGGTGTACTTCCTCGCTTCCATGTGGGGCGGTGAACGCAGGATACAGGCAGCCTTCAAGTTTTTCATCTACACCTTCGTCGGATCGCTATTGCTGCTGATCGGCATTTTGTATGTGTATCTTAAGACCCCCGACCAGTCGTTCTCCCTCTCGGCCTTCTACCAGGCGCCGTTAAGTGCAACGGAACAGGGCTGGCTTTTCTGGATGTTCTTCCTGGCCTTTGCCATCAAGATGCCGATCTTCCCCTTCCACACCTGGCAGCCGGACGCCTATGAGCAGTCCGATACCGCGGTGACCATGGTGCTGAGCGCAGTGATGGTAAAGATGGGCGTGTTTGCACTGATGCGCTGGCTGCTGCCCCTGTTCCCTTCCGTCCTGAAGCAGTACGATAATATCGTTATCGGGCTGTCGGTCGTTGGCGTGGTCTATGCGTCTTGTCTCGCCATGGTCCAGGACGACCTGAAGCGGCTGGTGGCCTATTCCTCGATCGCTCACATCGGACTCATGTCGGCCGCCATCTTCACCCGCAGCATGGAAGCCTGGCATGGTGCGACCATTCAGATGTTCAGCCACGGCATCAACATCCTCGGGATGTGGATCGTGGTGGCCTTGATCGAGCGTAAACTGGGTATCCGTAAGATCTCTGAGTTGGGCGGACTGGCCAGGAAGGCACCGACGCTGGCCATCCTTTTCCTGGTGGTCGCCTTCGCCAATGTGGCATTACCGCTGACCAACGCTTTTGTCGGCGAGTTCCTCATGTTCGCAGGACTGTTCAAGTTCAACATGTGGTATGCCGCGGTGGCGGGACTGGGGATCATCCTGTCGGCCGTTTACACGCTGAATATGATCAAGCGGGTGATGTTCGGTGCTACCAATGGCGTGACCGAAACTTTCGGAGAAACGGGCCGGCCGGTGGTGATCGCCCTCACCATCATCGTACTGATCATCTTTGCCACCGGCGTATATCCGGAACCTCTGTTCAACCTAATTGAAAGCAGCTCGGATGCCCTCCTCCGGAGGATCCTGGTGCGATAAACAATCATCCTTCAGAACCAGATCCAATCACCATATTTAGTAGGAATATATGAATTCAATCATCCTTTCAGCCCTCTGGGGCGTGCTGATGATGTACACGGGTGTCGTCTCCCGCAGCAATAAAGCGCCGGGGATCATGGCTGCACTGGGTGCGGTACTCCTGATGGGTGCAGCCTGGCTGGATCTGAACGGGGTGTCACTCGCCCCCTTTGACCTGCATGGTATGCTGGAATTTCCGCCGTACGTGTCAGGATTCATCCTGCTGATGTCGCTCTGCCTGTTGTTGTACGTGCTGCTGTCGAACGATGAGATCGACCGGCTCACGGGTCATTCGGCAGACTACCTCGCCCTGATCTTTTTTGTGATGACAGGCGTGATCATCGTGGCGTCATTCAAAACACTGCTGATGATGTTCCTGGGTGTGGAGATCATGTCGATCCCGCTGTACATCCTGGCGGCGAGCGATAAGCGCAATCTGAAAAGTAATGAGGCGGGACTGAAATATTTCCTGATGGGGTCCTTCTCCACGGGCATCATGCTCATGGGCATTGCGTTGCTTTATGGATCTTTTGGAACCTTCTATACTGCGGCCCTCAACATCGGATTCCTGGCGTTGTCACCACTCACGTTGGCCGGAATTGTCCTGCTGATGGTCTCGATGGCCTTCAAGGTATCCGCCGCCCCTTTCCATTTCTGGACCCCGGACGTGTATGACGGAACCCCTTCGGTATTCACCTCCTTCATGGCCACCATTGTCAAGGCCGCTGCCTTCTTCGGATTCCTCCGACTCTTTGAAGGAGCCTTCGGGAAATTGCACGAGCACTGGCAAATATTGACGGCCATCATCACCGCTGCCACCTTGTTGATCGGTAATCTGACCGCTGTTTTCCAGCAAAGCGTGAAGCGCATGCTGGCTTATTCAAGTATCGCGCAGGCCGGTTTCATGATGTTTGCGCTTTTCGCGATGAATGCCACCGCCAGGCAGGGACTGGTTCTATATGGCGTGTCATACAGCCTGGCGACGATCGGTGTATTTGCCGTACTGGCGAAGATGAAGGATCAGACCTTTGAGGGATTCAACGGACTGGCCACACACAAACCTTTCTTGGCCCTCATGCTGACCGTGTTCCTGCTCTCACTGGCAGGGATACCACTGACGGCGGGCTTTTTCGCCAAGTACTACATGCTGCTCGCTGCGCTGAAGACGGGACAAATGCTTTGGCTGGTCATCCTGGCCGTCCTTTCCGCTGCGGTGGGCATCTATTACTATTTCCGCGTGATACAGGCCATGTATTTCAAGGAAGGGGCAGATCAGGAGGTGGAAACCAGCAGCGGTTTTCGGGCCACACTGCTCGTAACGGCTGTCATCATCATACTGTTGGGTGTACACCCCGACTGGGTCATCGCCTTGGTCAACTATTAAGTACGCCGGACAGGTACCAATATAAAAAAGGGGCTTTCGGGCCCCTTTTTTTGTGATGTTCGATCATCGGATCATGCTTTTTGCCTGACCGTGGTGGTGGCACCACCTTCGAGACCCATGTTGTGTGGCTTGTTCGTTTTCCAGGCGCCACGCGTGAAATCAGGGATGTCGATCGACTTGGATCTGGCCTTGGCGGATGCATCGCTGAGGGGGACGATGCTGCTCCAAGCCGCTGCATCATAAACGTCCTGATCCAGGGGCAGGCCGTTGCGCAGACAATCGATCAGTCGCCAGTCCATGATGAAGTCCATCCCGCCGTGGCCACCCACACTCTTGGCGATCTCTCCGATATGCTTTACGATGGCGGGGGTGTATTGATCTTCCAGCGCCTTCATTTCTTCAGGCTTCAGCCAGCTGTGTCCCTTGGCGATGCGCTGGGGCGAAGGCCATTTGCTGGCCATACCCTGGGTTCCGCTCAGCAGATGGATGCGGGAATAGGGGCGGGGGGAGGAGACGTCGTGCTGAATTAGGATCGTCTTGCCCTTCATGGTACGGATCGTGGTGTTGTTCATGTTACCACGGTATGACTTCCCTTCAAATTGTTTGAAGAATTCATCCTTGGCGGCCATCTCCTTCGCCATGGGGGCCAGGGTGAAGTCTGCCGTGGTTGTGCTGACGAGATAGTCCATCCTGTCG
This sequence comes from Chitinophagaceae bacterium, assembly GCA_947463755.1. Taxonomy (GTDB): domain Bacteria; phylum Bacteroidota; class Bacteroidia; order Chitinophagales; family Chitinophagaceae; genus Pollutibacter. The sequence continues at coordinate 713 of CANHUK010000257.1, read as the reverse complement.
CCGCGGCCGATGTTCAGGCACTGCGCCACCGGACCCAATCCGTGGGTCGGGTACATACTGCCAAAACGACCTTCATTGGCCTTCAGCCTCCACATATCGGCGTAACCTTTCTTGTTGAAGAGATAATCCCGGCTGAGGTCATGGATGTATGCGCCCTCCGCGTGGAGCAGTTCTCCGAAGAATCCGTTGCGGGCGAGGTTCAGGGTGAGCAGTTCGAAGAAGTCGTAGCAGCAGTTCTCCAGCATCATGCAGTGCTTCCTGGTTTTCTCGGATGTATCTACGAGTTGCCAGCAATCCTCCAGGGTGAGCGCAGCAGGCACTTCCGTAGCAGCGTGCTTTCCGCTTTTCATAGCATGTACGGCCATCGGCGTATGCAGGTGCCATGGCGTGCAGATGTACACAAGGTCGAGATCGGATCGTTCGCAGAGTGCTTTCCATCCTTCTTCTCCACTGTACGTATCGGCCTTGGGCAATCCCGCCTTGATCAGGATCTGATTCGCTTTTTCTGCCCGTTCCGGCATCTTGTCGCAGAGGGCTTTGATCTCAACCCCTTCGATGTGCGACATGCGTTCCACGGCGCCGGGACCGCGCATACCAAGACCAATGAAACCGATGCGTACCTTGTCGAGTTTTGGGGCCGCATACCCGCACATGTTGAATGCCTGCGGTTGGACCGGTATCTGCGCTTCCTTTGCCGTTACTTCAAGGCCGGT
>CANHUK010000256.1 GCA_947463755.1 Chitinophagaceae bacterium | reverse complement strand
GGCAAGGAGGATGCTGTGGCCTCACTAAACTTCCGGCCCGGCATGTAGCATCAATGAGGATTTGAAACGATGGGGTGTTCCATCAAACGATCATCCACTTTACCCTGATATCTCGGAATGAATGCTTCCCTCTCCCCTTTTCATTAACTTCAAGACTGATAGAATGCCGAGCATATGAAAAAAATGATAATGCCGCTGATGATCCTGTCTGCGATCATCGGTACAGAGACAAAAGCACAGATTATACATGTATCCCCGCGTGGGGATGACCGGGCTGAAGGAACTGAAGCCCGACCACTCAAAACACTGCCCGCCGCGCGTGACCGGATGCGGACGCTGAGGGCAAAATCGAACCATGCTGACAACGCCCGGATCATCATGCATGGCGGCGTGTACGATCTCTCCGAACCCCTCGTCCTCAATGAGCAGGATGGCGGAACCGCAGAACATCCGCTCGTATGGACCGGCGTACCGGGAGAAAAAGTGAGCATCACGGGCGGACGCACCCTGAGATCGGAGAAGTTCAGGAAAGTGACGGACGCCGGCATTCTCGCACAACTCGATCCCGCCGCCAGGGGACAGGTTATGCAGATCGACCTGAAGGCCGAAGGTGTGAAGGATTTCGGGCGCCATCGCCAGTATGGTCACAGCCTGCCGGTCATCGCCTCCACCCTTGAACTCTTCTTCCAGGGCGAACCCATGACCTTGGCCCGTTATCCCAACAAGGGGGCGATCAAGATCGGTAAAGTGGCAGATCCCGGATCAGTGCCGCGCATCGGCGATAAATCAAACCGGGGTGCCACCTTCGCCTACACCGACCCGCGACATAAGCGCTGGGCCGGAGTCCCGAACATCTGGATACAGGGCACATTGAATTACGGATTCGCGGATGATTACAACCCGATCGCATCCATCGACACCCTGAAAGGGACGGTGAAACTCGGCAAGCCTCATCTTTACGGGGTGGGCAACGGACGTGACTTCCAGGAGTATGTAGCCATCAATATCCTTCAGGAACTCGACAGTCCGGGCGAATGGTACATGGATGACAAAAAAGGCATCCTCTATCTCTGGCCACCATCAGACGTTAACAAAGCCGTCGTGCAGGTATCCATCCTCGAAACACCCATCATCGCCCTGGAAGGCGCCAGCCATCTGCGTTTTGAGCGTTCCACGATCGAAGTGGGACGTGGTATCGGCGTATACATGGAACGCTGCCATCGGGTGGTCGTTGCCGGTTGCACCATCCGCAACACCGGCACTGCGGGTGTCTTCATGGGACAAGGTGCCCGGCTGATCGACTCCACCTCGTCCGTGGACGATTACGTCGGAGAAGCCGTCTCCCGCGAAGTGGGCAGCTATCAAAATCATATTTATAACAACACCACCTGGCAGCGAAATGCCGGTACGTACAACGGCGTGGAGAGTTGTGACATCTACAACACCGGCTGTGGTGGCATCACCCTCAGCGGCGGTGATAAGAAGACGCTCACCCCCGGGCACAGCTACGCAGTGAACAACCGGATCTCACGCTACAACCGGCGCAATAAATTCACCTGGGCGGGCATCCGCGTCGATGGGTGCGGCAACCGCATCGCCCACAACGAGATCTTTGAATCCGACTGGCATGGCATCTTCGTGCATGGCAATGAGCATGTGTTTGAGTATAATCACATCCATGATGTCACACTGAATTCCAATGATACATCCCCCTGGTACATTGGACGCAATCCCAGTGACCGCGGGAACGTCGTGAGATTTAATTTCTTCGATCACTGCGGCAATCCTGACCGCATGAACATGGGCATTTACTGCGACGACTCATCCACCGATGTGTACATCTATGGCAATGTCTTCAACGACATGCACACCGATCACGGCGTGCTGTTCAGCAATACGGGATGGCACCTGGTGATGCGAAACAATATTGTCATCCATCCCTCCGCGCACACGGCCATTACCTCCGCCAACTACTACACATGGGCCGCCCCTCAGGCCGCTTCCATGTTTGATAAGAACGGACTCATCCGAAAGCGCCTCGAGCTGGATGTGAACTTCCGAAACCCGCCGTATTCCACGCGCTATCCGACTCTTCTACCCTATCTCGATGCCGTCGTTGAAGGCAAAGAATGGGAAAGCATGCGGGCCAGGGGGAATCTCCTGGAAAGAAACCTGATCATCGGCGGACCGGAAAACCCCGTGAAACTCCTGGGCGGTCAACACGCACAGATGGAGAGTCGCAACAACTGGGTGACGAAGGAGGATCCCGGATTTGTGGATATGAAAGGAAAGGATTTCCGACTGAAGGCTGACGCAAAGGCCTATGCCATGATCCCCGGTTTCGAACCCGTTCCATTCGAGAAGATGGGCATCTATAAGGATAGTTATCGGAAATAAATATAAGCAATCTGAATGAGAGGAATCAGCGTGCTGATCGGATGGGTATTGATGACCGGCTCGATCACTAACAGTGTCGCACAACCGAAATCATATCCGGCGGAATACAATCCGCATTGGACCTCTCAAAGCGAGGATGCGTTCGGATCGATGCCCATCGGAAATGGGGACATCGGCGCCAATGTATGGGTGACGTCCGACGGGACGCTACACCTGCTGCTCTCCAAGACGGATAGTCACAGCGAGATCGGACGACTGTTGAAGATCGGAAAACTGGAACTCAGGACTACGCCTGTCCTGTTGGATGCTTCGTCCTTCACACAGACCCTGCAGCTGGACAGCGGCTGGATCAGCATCCGTGGCCGGAAAGACGGTCATGGGATAGAGGTGCGATGCCGCGTTCAATGGGATCGCCCTGTCATGCAGGTAGATGTTCGCAGTGATATTCCACTCACCACTACGGTGACACAGCATCCTTGGCGCACTCGTTCGCAACCCATCACCGGCAACGCCCGACATTCAGGCTACGGTGTCGCCTTTCGCGAACAGCCGTTCATGTCGGAAACGGATACCATCCTGCAAGTGCCCGACGCCCTGGCATGGTGCCATGAGAACCACAGTTCTGTCTGGCGCATGACGCTGGAAAACCAGCACATACCCGACTTCGCCAACGGACGAAAGGATCCTTTGTTAGGTCGGCGCTTCGGTGCATTGGTAGCCGGCACGGGCATGAAATCGAAGGATCCGCTGACACTGGTATCTGCATCGCCCGTAAGAAATACACGCATCGATATTACCGTTCGTAACACACAAGACCGAAATCTGAACGAATGGATCGATGCGATCCGATCAACCTCACGGTCAAGCCTACACGAAAATGACGTAGCGAGGATCAGCCGGCATGTCAGCGCCTGGCGAAACTTCTTCGACCGGCATTACATCATCTTGAAACACAAGACCGAGGGAGACACCGCCTGGCGCATCACCCAGGGATACCTGCTGCAGCGATACATGAACGCCTGCGCGGGAAGGGGATCGCTGCCGATCAAATTCAACGGATCGATCTTTACCGTCGAACTCGCCAAGGACCTGGGAAATGGCCGCAAGGGATTCGATGCCGACCACCGTGACTGGGGCGGAAATTTCTGGTTCCAGAATACACGCATGTTGTACTGGAATATGCTGATCTCCGGAGATCACGACCTCATGCAGCCACTATTCAACATGTATCTGGATGCTTTGCCCCTGGCCCGCTTCCGGACCCGCCGATACTTCGATCACGAGGGTGCGTATTTCCCGGAGACGGTCACGCCCTGGGGATCTTATCTGATCGACAATTACGGATGGGATCGGGCAGGTAAAGCGATGGGGGTGGCGGATAATAAATACATCAGATACTATTGGCAGGGTGGCCTCGAACTTTGTGTCTTGATGATGGACTGGGCCGCGTACACGGGCAAGCGACAAATCTTTCAGGAACGCATGGCGCCCTTCGTCAGAGAGATCATACGATTCTACGATCAGCATTACCCGCGAGGCAAGGATGGCCGGCTGTTCATCTCTCCGGCCCAATCCCTGGAGACCTATCAGGAAGGGGCGACGGATCCGACACCGGAGATTGCGGGTCTACAACATAATATAAATAGAATTCTGAAGGATTTCGGTTATGCGTTCCCGGTCGGCTTCCTGGACACCTGCAAACGACTCGCCCGGGAGATCCCCGAACTGCCGATGGAAACCATCGCTGGTGAGCAGCGCATCGCCGCAG
>CANHUK010000255.1 GCA_947463755.1 Chitinophagaceae bacterium | reverse complement strand
GAGGAAGGGCCAGAGCGTGGCGTCGTCACTCGGCCGGAAGATCGAACAGATGAGTCCTACCGGTTTGACCGGATATCCATAGCCTGAGATCGGAACGCCATCAGTCGCCCAGTACGTCGTCCGCTGGAAACTGTAGGGGCCATCGCCGTTCTTGCGCTGCTGTTCGCGAAATGTCCGGACGGTCAGCCGGATCGTCTCCTCCCAATTGGCATCAAAGGGCGTGGTCCGGCCCGTGGTTTTCCAGAAGTGCCACGCCAGTCTGACCGGATAGCACAACGAGTCGATCTCCCATTTCCGCTCATGGATGCCGGGCTTCATGACGGTGTGATCCTTCGCCCATTCACTCACTTTGGAAGGATCCTTGTAGAATGCGTTCGCATACGGATCCAGCCGGATGAAGCTTTTTTGCCGGTTGATCACACCCTCCACCAGCATACGCAACTTGTCATCAGACTTCATCAGCGGGAGATAAGGCCATACCTGCGCCGTGCTGTCGCGCAACCACATGGCATCGATGTCTCCGGTGATCACGAAGGTGTCGGGCTTTCCGTCGATCATCTCGAAGTCGACCGTCGTATCCAGGGTGTTGGGAAAACAGTGTTCAAATAACTGTGCCAGCTTCGGGTCTGCGATCCGCTTGCGCATCCGGGCGATGGTATCCTCGACGGCCTGGCTGATGAACCTTCTCTCCGTTGGCTTGGGCCTGCCCGATGGCAGGGGCTGGACGGCCCATGCACTCAGCGGGCCAATACCGGACATGATGCCTGCGGCCAGCATACCCTGCTGCGCTATGAAATCTCTTCTCGTCTGTCCCATGTGCTTGCTTCTGTGTTGGTCAGTGAAACGGCGGAAATACCCGCTATACCGGGTCCGAAACATTACGAACCTACGAATTATTTGGGGCATCAACGGCGTCCGGAAAGATGCGTTTTGCCTTTAACGTATCGTTATATTTACGCTACATATCTTCGCAGCCCTTCAAAAAACCAAGCCTGTGGCAACACCCGCCGACCACCATTTCCAACGCATCTCCGAAGCCGTGCAGAGCGCCGGCTCCGTCCACGCCATCCGCGATTTCCGAGCCATCCTGGAATCTGTCTTCCGGCAACTAACGGCAACGGATACACGAAGTTTTAGCAACCTGTTCGGGCGCATCGAATACGTGTTCGACAGAAGGACCGTTCCTCAGGCGATGCGCGAACAGGTGCACGGCCTGCGTATCTATGCCAACCGGTTGACGCACGAACCTGCAGACCCCGATCCGACACACTACCTGCTCTCCCTCCGCGCCATCTGTGAAACGGTGGCTTGGTTCTATGAAATACCCGTGCCGTCTGGGCTGGCGTCAATGTACACCGCACTGGGTGACCGGCGATTCCGCAGGGATCGCAGCCGGCTCCCTCAGGAAGTATCCATCCTGAAGCCGGTCGTTCTCGAGGTGCTGCCCTTGCAGCAAACCCCCGAGGGCGTGGCATACTTCTCAGTCCAATGCCGGGATGAGGAGGCCGGCGATTTCGAACTTCAATTATGGCAGCACCCGAAGAATGACCTGAGCAAACTGCAAGGTTTGCTCCGACCCTGGCAGGCCCTTCACCTCTTGCAAATAAGGAAATTTGAGGGAAAAGAAGATCGTTTCGTGTCGGGGCCGCTCACCCGTGTGGTCATCGAACCCGATCTGCTCATTGATATATCCCACCTTGCGGAATGTTTTCAGCGGAACTCAGCCGAACCCCTGCAGTTTCTGGTCAAAAAGCTTGTCCCACAGGAAACCGGAGAGGCCGCATTCCTGGGAAATATGGTCAACGCCCTGCTGGATGAGGCCGTTCGCACCCCCGAACCCGAATTCCGGGAGGTATTTCGGGAAGCGGTGTCCGAGAATATACTGCAGGCGGCAGGATACGGACGCACCAAACTCAATGAGATGTACCGCACCATCCAGTCGATGCACTGGGAAAATGTGCGAAAACTGGCTGATGAAGTGCGTACGAAGCCTACCCGTATCGAACCCAGCTTTTTATCGGCGACCTATGGATTGCAGGGACGCCTCGACCTGCTCGTGGAGGATGCCGATAATCCGCTGCGCAAGGATATCATAGAACTGAAGAGTGGCAAGCCGCCCGACTTCAACCACTGGAAGAATTACGAGATGCAGGTCGTTGGTTACAACATGCTCCTCCGGTCAACCTTCGGTGATCACCGCACCGGCACTTCCGCGATCCTTTACTCCCGCGCAGAGCATGACAGCCTCCGGAATGTGAGTTCCACCCTTGCAGCCGAACAGGAGTTGCTGGCCCTGCGCAATGGGGTGGTATCAGCCCTGCTGGATATTGCCGCGGGTCGGTTGGAGGTCCTGGATGCCATACACCCCGATAACCTGGCCGAAGCGCCACCCTTTGTAAGGGATGGCTTTCGACGTTTCGCACAAGCATGGCGTGGCGCCGAGCCCTTGTCACGTGCCTACTACCGCGCCTTCCTGTCATTTGCCGTGCGGGAATTTCTGAATGCCAAATGCGGGATCTGGTCCGCCTCCGAGCGTGAATACGAGGGAGACGGCTTCGCTGCCCTCTGGCTGCACGATGATGCCCGCAAAGAGGCACAGTTCGGCATCCTCCGTCACCTCCGATTCCAGCAGTTCGATGCGCCGGAGAGCGCTGCAACTTTCACGATAGACATCCCCGCTCACCATAACTTCCGGATGGGCGACACCGTCATCCTTTATCCGGTGGCCAACGGACGTCTGCACCCTTTGCAGCAACAGATATTGAAGGGGAGACTGGAGGGGATCGGTTCGGATGGCGTGACCATCTCCCTCAACAATCGCCAGATCGATGCCTCCTATTTTGAACGGCATGCCGACTGGGCAGTGGAACACGATCTCTACGAAGCCAGCTACTGGCAGATGACCGCCTCGCTCTTCAGTGTTCTCGAACCTGCACAGCAGCATCGTTTCAAATTGCTCAGTGGCCTCACGGCCCCGGCATCGGGTGCCCTGCCCGGCATCAACCCGCAAGGACTCAATCCCAACCAACAGGAGATCCTGCAGGAAGCCCTGGCGGCGGAAGACTATTACCTCATTCAGGGACCACCCGGTACCGGCAAGACTTCCACCTTCCTCACCCGCCTGACAAAGGAATTGATGGAACGAGACGGCGCCATGGTCGTGGCCGCTTTCACCAATCGTGCCGTGGAGGAGATCGCAACGCGGCTGACCGAACAGGGCATCTCCTTCCTGAGGCTCGGCAGCCGGAGATCCGCTTCAGAAGCCCATCTCCGGACCCTCGTGAAAGCCGGAGACATCGAAGCTGCCCGCACATTCATCGCGGGACACCGCGTATTCCTCGCCACCATCGCCACCCTATCCGGAAGGATCGATCACCTTCGACTCCTCCGGCCCGACCTGCACACGCTCGTCGTGGATGAAGCCACCCAGCTCACGGAACCCGCCGTCATCAGCCTGGTGATGTCGTTCCGGAAATTCATCCTCATCGGCGACCAAAACCAGCTCCCGCCCGTGGTCACACAGGATGCCGCATTCTGCCGGACCGGCGATGCGCTCCTGCATGACATTGATATCCGCGATCTGAGGGTATCTCTTTTCGAAAGACTGATGGAAGTGGCACGCCGCAATGGCTGGCGACATACCTTCGGAATGCTCACCACACATTTCAGGATGCATACGGACATCGCCAGGATCATCAATCCCTGGTACGGACACCGGTTGGTATGCGGGCGAACAGAACAGCAATCCGCGCTTGAATACACTGGCTCGCCGGACAGCCTCTGGCAGTACTTGCTGTCCGCCGGGCGTGCCATCTTCGTGCCCAGCCCCCGGGTACAAAGCGCCCGCTTTCATCGCATCGAAGCTGAAAGGGTCGTTTCCCTGATCCGCTACATCCGGGCTTCCGAAGGTGAGGCGTTCAATGCACGCACCTTGGGCGTGGTCACGCCCTGGCGAACCCAGATCGGACTGATCAGACAACTCATCGGGCCGGATGACGAACTTCAGGCCATCAACATCGATACCGTCGAACGCTTTCAGGGATCCGAAAACAGGATCATCCTCGTATCGATGGCCGTCAGCCACCCGGCACAGATGCACATACTCCGTTCACCGGGAACATTTCGCTGGGCAGAAGGGGAGGAGATACGCTCAGTGGATGTCGACCG
>CANHUK010000254.1 GCA_947463755.1 Chitinophagaceae bacterium | reverse complement strand
GATAAGCGTGGCATTGAACGGTACGGATTTGCGCTGCCCATGGATGAGGCAGAAGCCAAGGTGCTCGTGGATTTCGGCGGCCGCAACTGGCTGGTGTGGGATGCCGAGTTCAAACGCGAACGCATCGGAGAAATGCCCACCGAAATGTTCTTTCATTTCTTTAAGTCGTTCAGTGATGCTGCACGCTGCAATCTCAATATTGCCTGCCGTGGTGATAATGAGCATCATAAAATTGAAGCCATCTTCAAGGCCTTCGCGAAGGCCATCCGGATGGCCGTCCGCCGTGATCCCTTCAGCAATCACCTGCCGAGCACCAAAGGTGTGCTCTGACCCCTTCAAAACCCACAACCCATGCCATACGGAAGATCGATCATCCTCGCCCTGAGCATCCTGCTCTCCACGGGCCTCAACGCCCAGGTGCACGACATGAGCCACAAATACACGCCGCCTTCTGATCCGTTGGTAGCGCAGAAACTGGCGGATTGGAAGAAACTCAAGTTCGGACTCCTGATGCACTGGGGCACATACAGCCAGTGGGGCATCGTCGAAAGCTGGAGCCTTTGTCCGGAGGATGAGGGCTGGTGTGTGCGTCGTGGTCCTTACGCAGCTGACTGGTATGGCTATAAGAAGGCTTATGAGGGATTGCAGAAAACCTTCAACCCGGTTAAGTTCGATCCGCAGCGTTGGGCCACCGCTGCGGCTGATGCAGGGATGAAGTACATGGTATTCACCACCAAGCACCACGATGGCTTCTGTATGTTTGATTCCAAGCAGACAGACTATAAGATCACGGCTGCATCCTCTCCCTTCAGTTCTAATCCCAAAGCAAACGTCACAAAAGAGATCTTCTCTGCTTTCAGGGATAAGGGTATGATGATCGGTGCTTATTTCAGCAAGCCTGATTGGAACACGCCGGATTACTGGTGGTCGTATTTTCCGCCAAAGGACCGCAATGTGAGCTATGATCCGAAGCGATATCCCGAAAGATGGGAGGCCTTCAAGAAGTTCACCCATGCCCAGATGGAAGAGCTGGCCAGGGATTACGGAAAGGTCGACATTCTATGGCTGGATGGTGGCTGGGTACGTCCCAAGCATACCATCGATCCGAAGGTCGACTGGCAGCGGACCATTCCGTACGACCAGGACATCGACATGCCGGCCATCGCCCGGAAAGTAAGGGCTCATCAGCCGGGCATGCTCATCGTCGACCGCACGGTTGCCGGCGAATATGAGAACTATGCGACGCCGGAGCAGTCGGTGCCGGACACCTATCTGCCCTATCCCTGGGAGAGCTGCATGACCCTGGGCAATTCCTGGAGCTATGTGCCGAACGATCAATACAAATCCGCCAACCGCGTGATCCATCTGCTGACGACCATTGTTAGTCGCAATGGCAGTCTGCTGCTGAATGTAGGCCCCTCTCCCGAAGGGGAGTGGGATGCCAATGCCTACGACCGTCTGGCCACCATCGGTGCCTGGATGAAGGTCAACGGCGAAGCGATCTATGAAACGGAGGCCGCGGAATCGTTGAAGCCTGAGGATAAATGGGTCTTTACCCGAAAGGGGAATGATGTGTTTGCGATCCATCAGGTGGCCGAGGGCGCTCAGATCCCGCTGCAGGTGCGTGTGCCCGTGCGGGATGCCCGTCCGGTGACACAAGTCTTCTTGCTGGGATATGACAAACCACTGAAAGCCCGGCAGGATGGAAGTTATCTCGAAGTGACGATCCCTGCCAGGGCAGCGGCTTCGGCGGCTTCACATGCCTGGGTGTTCCGGGTGCGTCATGGGAAATAAATACAAGCCAGTTGACCTAAAAGTAAATGGCCGGCAACATCTGCCGGCCATTTGTTTTTCCGGACTGCATGAGCCGTTCCACATCCTGTTATGCAGTTGACACATAAATGCCTTGGCGGGATGCCCCGAATGGCAGATATTCACGGTGCATCCGGTTACAGACCCCGATGCTCCTTATCACATGCCACGCCAAATTTCTCAGATCTTCATCCTGCCCGCGCTTGTCTGCCTTGTGAGCCTCACCCTGAACGCACAGGACACCATTGTCTTTCGGGAGGGACTGGCCTCCGGTCGCGCACACCAGTATGGCCGGGAAGCGGTGTATACCGACACACTACTGCCGTTGATCCATGCTATCGGAGCACCTAAACCCTCGGCCGGTCAGGCATGGTATGAACAGGACGGCTTGATCAAGCGGTGGACGGCCGTGCAGGCGGATGCCTCGGGAGGGTTCCGCGACCGCTCATTGTCGAATGGTTATCTGTATGTGACCTATCTCAGTGAGCGGGCCATGCCTGCCCTGCTGTCAGTCACCGGCAACGGTGCCGTGTATGTGAACGGAGAACCTCGTCCCGGGGATCCGTACTCGATGGGATGGCTGCAACTCCCTGTAAATCTGCGCAAGGGACTCAATGAATTCTACATCCGCGCCGGCGGCATTGGATGGGGTACGGGGTTGAAGGCCATGCTCATCAAAGGCATCAAACCGGTGACCCTCTCCACACAAGATGCAACGGTTCCGCACCTCGTCCGGGGACAGACCTCCGGTTCTGTGGTGGTCGGACTGCAATGCCTTAACGCAAGTGGCATCGCCCGCAAGGGACTCCGTGCGATCGTAATATTTGAAGGGAAGGAGTACATGAGTGAATTGCCGGCCATCCCGGCCTGGACTGTACGAAAGGTACCGATTGACATTCCTGTTCCGACTCAGATCAGCCAGGCACCCGAAGCTGTGGCCGTCATCAGATTGATGGAAAAAGGAAAGATCGTGGATTCTGTCCGCCTCCCGCTTGCACAGGTGGATGCGTCCGCCTCGCAGTCGCATACTTTCCTCAGCGGCATCGACGGATCCGTTCAATATTATGCCGTTACTCCGCAGCTTGGCGGCCCGAAACCTTCGCCTGCCTTGTATTTTAGTGTACATGGTGCGGGCGTGGAGGCCATCGGCCAGGCCAGGGCCTATCGCTCAAAACCTGACGGGCCGCTGGTGGCTCCGACCAATCGCCGGCCGCGCGGATTCAACTGGGAAGACTGGGGAAGACTGGATGCCCTGGAAGTATTGAACATCGTTCAAAAACAATTTGCGCCGGACCCGTCCAGGCTCTATCTGACGGGGCACAGCATGGGCGGACATGGGACCTGGTTCCTCGGGGCTACCTATGCGGGCACCTGGGCGGCCATTGCGCCTTGTGCCGGCTATCCGGTGCTGCAGAGTTATGGTTCCGCAGACGGGAAGATCCCGACCGAAGGCAGATCTCCCCTGCATGCTATGTTGCTGCGCGCCAGCAATCCCAGCAATGTGCTGGAACTCGCGCGCAATTACACGGCCGGCGGTGTTTATATTTATCATGGAGATGACGACCGGACGGTATCGGTCGATTATGCCAGGCAGATGCGCAAGGTGCTGGCCGATTTCCATCCGGATTTCGGATACTATGAATATCCCGGTGGTTCGCATTGGTTTGGAGATATCAGTGTCGACTGGCCTCCGCTGTTTTCCTTCCTGAACATTCATCGTACGCTGCCCTCCGCTCGTCAGCATCGGATCGATTTTACCACGGCATCTCCATCGATCTCTGCCAGGCATCACTGGGTGGGTATTCCGCAACAGCAGCACAGCCTGGCATACAGCCGCGTCAAGTTGCAGCGCGATACCGTGAAACGAACGATCACCGGAACGACCGAGAACTGCGCGATACTGACCATCCGTCCGGATGCCTTCCGCGCAGGAGATGAACTGATGCTTGATATCGACAGATCCCGGTTATCCGTCACCGTTAGTGATCCTTCAAAAGACATCATCCTTGCCAGAACAGCTGGCGGCTGGGTGATCGGTGCGCAGCCATCCACTGAAGAAAAGGGTGTGTCGAGGGGGGGCGGTCTGAAGGATGCCTTCCGTCATCGCATGATCTTTGTATACAGCACGAAGGGGACCCCGGAAGAGAACCGCTGGGCGGAGCAGAAGGCGCGTTTTGATGCGGAGAGTTGGTATTATCGCGGGAATGGTGCGGTGGACATCATTGCAGACATCGATTATACAGATAGTTTGTATAAAGGACGAGGCCTGGTACTTTACGGCAATGCCACGACCAACGATCTGTACCGCCGATTCATGAAGGCGTCTCCCGTGCGCATGGAACGGGGCCGCGTGTACGTCGG
>CANHUK010000253.1 GCA_947463755.1 Chitinophagaceae bacterium | reverse complement strand
GAAGGGCAGAACTGTAAGGCGTAATGTAATCCGTCACGGCAATGGTATGCGCACCCAGCGAGGCATGATAACTGTGCACAAAATAACAGTATGATGATGCAGGCACTCCTTCGAAAATGCCTCCCTTCAGATCACGGATCGTATTCCATCCGATCTGGGGGATCTTTATATGTGCACCGCCGGCATCAAATCGCCGAACATCCTCATCGAAGATGCCCAGGCACTGCGTGTCATTCTCTTCCGAATGACGACACATCAGTTGCATGCCCAGGCAGATGCCCAGAACCGGCTGGGTCAGTTCCCGAATGACCCGGTCAAGGCTTCGGTCCCGCAGGTATTCCATTGCGCTGGACGCCTCCCCCACCCCGGGAAATATCACCCGGTCAGCGGAACGAATGGCATCGACATCATCCGTAACAACGGCTGTAGCACCAATTCGATCAAGTGCGTACAACACAGACTGGATGTTTCCCGCGTTATATTTGAGAATGACGATATCCATGATCTTCGGTTACCCGTTTACGTTAGTATGCTTCCCAGGAAGTCATGTGTGGCCTTTTCAACCTCATCCGAATGCTCAAGCTGCTGGATATAAGCGGTCCCGATGATGGCGCCGTTGGCATGCTTGCAGGCGGTATCAAAAGTTTCCCGGTCACGTATCCCAAACCCGACCAGCACCGGATTCTGAAGTCCATACCCTTTCAGTCTCATCAGATATGCTTCAACGCTGTCCATCTTTTTTCCGGATCCGGTCGTGGAGGAGGAGGATACAGCATAGAGGAATCCGCTGCTTAATTCATCCAGCCGGCGGACCCTGTCTTCACTCGTCTCGGGCGTGACCAGGAAGATCATATCAAGGCCATGTGCTTTCATGACCGGACCATAGATCGTTTCATATTCATATTCCGGGAGATCCGGGAGGATGAGTCCGTCGATGCCCACGGCCGCAGCATCACCACAGAAACGCTTGAAGCCATACTGCAACACCGGATTGAGGTATCCCATCAGGATGACCGGGATGGATACATCCCGGCGAAAATCCTTCAGGTCTGCAAAAAGTTTGGCGATGGTCATGCCGTTCTGCAGGGCGACACCGCTGCTTTGCTGGATGACCGGACCATCCGCCAGTGGATCACTGTAGGGCATGCCGAGTTCTATGATATCGGCACCGGCATCCTGCAAAGCCTTCATCACGGGAAGGGTGCTGTCTGCATGCGGGAATCCCGCGGTGCAATACACGTTGAGGATGCGGGATGACTTATGCTTGAACAATTCGTGGAGTCTGCTCATATTTATTTTCATTCACCGGTCAGTCGGTGTTCAGTGCATGAATTGCATATAGGTTGCGAGGTCTTTGTCTCCCCGGCCACTCAGACATACCACCACACGATCGTCCGGAGAAAATGTCATCTGATCGAGTGCGGCGAAGGCATGGGCCGTCTCCAGTGCGGGAATGATCCCCTCGAGTCTGGATACTTCGAATGCCGATGCGATGGCTTCATCGTCGGTGGCACTGAGGAAGATACCACGTCCGGATTTATACAGATTGGCATGCATGGGCCCGATGCCGGGATAATCCAGTCCCGCAGAAATGCTGTGAGGCTCGATCACCTGTCCGTCTTCGGTCTGCATCAGCAGACTCATACTGCCATGCAGGATCCCGGGTTTTCCCAACTGGGTGGTGGCCGCACTCATATCGGTATGGACGCCATGTCCGGCCGCCTCGACCGCCACGATGGCAACCTCAGGTTCCTCCAGGAAATGGTAGAAAGCCCCGGCGGCATTGCTGCCCCCGCCCACACAGGCGACGACATGCGTAGGCAACTCAGAACCGGTTTTCTCCAGCAGTTGCTTACGGATCTCGGCACTGATCACACTTTGAAAGCGGGCGACCATATCGGGATAGGGATGCGGACCGACCACACTTCCTATGATATAATGCGTATCCACGGGGTGATTGATCCAATCGCGGATGGCCTCATTGGTGGCATCCTTGAGGGTCTTGCTGCCGCTCGTGGCAGGTACTACGGTTGCCCCGAGCATGCGCATGCGGGCTACGTTGGGTGCCTGCCGCTCAATATCCTTTTCACCCATGTAAACGACGCATTCCAGCCCTTTGAGCGCGCAGACGGTGGCGGTGGCCACGCCGTGCTGACCCGCACCGGTTTCGGCAATGATCCGCTTGAGACCCAATCGTTCGGCGAGCAGGATCTGCCCGACCGTATTATTGATCTTGTGTGCGCCGGTATGACATAGGTCCTCGCGCTTCAGCCAGATTTGGGTACCATGTTTCGCGCTGAGTCGCTCGGCAAGGAATAAGGGCGTCGGCCTGCCTACGTAATCGCGCAGCAGTGCATCCACATCCCGCTGAAAGGTCGGGTCCTGCATGATCTCCAGATATCGGGCCTGCAGCTCAGCGACATTCCGGTGAAGCATCTCCGGGATGAAGGCGCCACCGAATGAGCCGTAATATCCATGGGCATCGGGTCTGTTGAAAGGTGCTGTCATTTTTTTCGTATTCCTTGGTTCGCTTATCAAAGTTATGCCTGTCTATCGGAGTGGGCATCATGAGCAGACCCGCGCAGTCGGTTACAAAATGTTTCGACCAGTTGCAGATCCTTGATCCCCGGGGATATTTCGAATTTACTGTTCACATCCACGGCAAAGAATCCAGGTTCCCGGGTAGCGAATTCCTGCACCCGGTCTGCATCTTCCAGACCGATGCCCCCGCTGAGGAAGAAGGGTTTCCGGATCTCCTTCGATGTGAGTTGCGCCCAGTCGAACTGTGTTCCGTTGCCCCCGTAACTCACACCAACAGCATCGAACAAGAACATGTCGCAGGCATCCCGGTATGGATGGATCTTCCACGAAAGATTTTCATCGGCACCCATGCGAAAGGCCTTGATGGTGGTGACGTGGTTACTGATATGCTCACAATACTTTGGAGATTCATCGCCGTGGAGCTGCACCATGTGCAGGCGCCAATCATCCACTATCTGAAGGACTTCCTCTGCCCGTGCATTCACGAACACTCCAACGCGGTTGATGCCCAGTTTCTCCCGGCGCAACTGTTGCGGTTCCAGCCCATGACGACCCACGAAGCGGGGCGACGGAGCATAGAAGATGAACCCGGCGAACTCCACGCCGAGGGCATCCAGCTGTCGGACCTGATCGAGGCGGGTCATCCCGCAGACCTTGATGCGCATGGGTTAAATGGATGATGCGAAACGTGCGAAAGCCTCGCCCGGATCCGCGGATTTCATGAACTGTTCTCCCATCAAAAAACCTTGAAAGCCGTTATCCCGAAACCGCCGGACCTGCTCCACCGCATCTATTCCGCTCTCGGCGATGCGCACCCGGTCTGCCGGAAGTTGTGCAGCCATGCGCAGACTCCGGTCGATGTCAACCACAAATGTCTTGAGGTCGCGGTTGTTGATCCCCACCAGCTGCACTTCATCGCACACATGATCCAGCTCCTCCTCGGCATGCAGCTCCAGCAAGGTCTCCAGGCCCAGGCTGCCTGCAAAAGCCGCCAACCGGCGTACTTCCTGCGGTGTCAGGCAGGCGGCAATGAGCAGGATCAGGTCCGCACCGATGGCCTTCGCCTCCAGGATCTGGTATTCATCGATGACGAAATCTTTCCGGAGGATGGGGATATCGATCACCTCCCGGGCTGCTTCCAGATCCGGTACGCCGCCCCCGAAGAAATCTTCATCCGTCAGGACCGACATGGCGGCGGCTCCACCCTCAGCATAGGCCCGGGCGGTGGCACGCACATCCGCCGTATCGTTGATGACACCCTTGGAGGGTGACCGGCGCTTGAATTCGGCGATGATGCCCGTGGTGGTTCCGGCCCGCAGGATCTCCGAGAGCGAACGGGGACTGCGCGAAAAACCGGGCAAGCGCGCGAGTTCGGCTTCCGGACGCGCAGCACGGAGCGAGGGAAGTGTCTCCCGTTTGCGGGCGATGATTCGATCGAGGATATGTGAAGTAGACTGCATCTTGTATTACTAACGGTTACGCATACCCTGTCACTGCAGGGCGATCAGCTTGTTCAGGGCATCCAGGGCCCGGCCCGAGTCCAGACTATCTACGGCGGCGGCATAGGCCTCGTCGTGAGAAACATATCGGCCCGTCGAACGCAGCGCTACAGCCGCATTGGCGAGCACTACGGCATT
>CANHUK010000252.1 GCA_947463755.1 Chitinophagaceae bacterium | reverse complement strand
GTAGAACCAGGACCCGAGTACGTTAACGGCCTCTATCAGGCTACCCATACCGGTGACCAGTTCTGCCACCCCAATGCAGAACACCCCCCAAACAAAAGTATACCACATGGAGGTATGATAATCCCGCCGCTCATCGGCCGGTCGACGGTCGAAGGTCCGGTGTATATCCACCATCGTCGAAGAAGCCAGGGAATTCAGCGCCGCAGCAATACTGCCCCAGGCCGCCAGGAAGATCACGGCGATCAGCAGGCCGACCAGCCCAACAGGCATGTGATCCATCACGAAGCGCAGAAAAATATAATTCGTATCGCTCGCATCAGCTCCGACGCCGGAACTCCGGATCAATCCCTTCACTTCACCCCGAAGCTTCTCCTCTTCCTTTTGCAAGCCTTTCAACTGCTGCAGGATACTATCACTGCCTGCCACATCCTGCCGCTTCATCTTATCGGGCAGAGGTGATACGACCATCTGTCGCACCCGCATCAGGCTATCATGACGCTGTTCGAGCCGATGCAGCGCATCAGAGCCGGTCGAACTGCGTACCTGTTCGATGGGTACTTCGTTGAAAAAAACCGGCGTGGGATGAAACTGATAGAATGCGAGGATGAGAGATCCAACGAGGAGGATGAGGAACTGCATCGGCACCTTGACGATGCCATTGAGCAGCAGGCCCATTCGGCTTTCGCGCAGAGACCTGGCGGTGAGATATCGACCGACCTGGCTTTGGTCGGTCCCGAAATACGACAGGGCAAGGAAGAGACCGCCGATCGCACCACTCCACAGATTGAAGCGATCCGTCCAGTCGAAACCATCCGCCTTCATCCCATCGGTGATCACATTCAACTTGCCCAAATGCCCGCTGATCTCAAGCGCTTCGCCAAAACCGATGCCTTCGGGTAAGAGATGAACGGCCATATACCCAACCAAAAACATCCCCAGCAGGGCGATGGCCAGCTGTAATTGCTGTGTGTAGGCCACTGACCTGGCACCGCCACTCACCGTATAAATGATGAGCATCCCACCCATGACAATGTTGGTGAGATAGATATTCCATCCCATCAGCGACGAGAGGATGATCGATGGGGCATAGACGCTGATGCCGGTGGACAGTCCTCGGGATATCAGGAAGATGACAGATGTGAGGAGGCGGGTTTTCCGGTCGAACCGCTGCTCAAGGAACTCGTAGGCGGTGAAGAGCCTTAACCGGTGGAAGATCGGAACGAAGGCGATGCAGAGGATGACCATCGCGATGGGGAGCCCAAAATAATACTGCACGAACCGCATTCCGTCGGTATATGCCTGGCCGGGCGCAGACAGGAACGTCACCGCACTGGCCTGGGTACCCATGATGCTGAGCAGCACCACGTACCAGGGCAGTTCCCGGTTACTCAAAAAATATCCCTCCAGATTTCTGGATGACCGGGTACGCGACACCCCATATCCGATGATACCGGCCAGGGTGGCGAGGAGTACGATCCAGTCGATGGTATTCATGAGAAATGACGGGTAAAGATGTGGTACAAGAGGACCTGCAGGAGCAACAGGCCCACGACCAGGGCATACCAGTGCACCCATTTCGGGAAAAGCGGAGGGCGGCTATCGTCTGGTATCGTGCTCATCTCCGGTCCTGTGTGTAAAAAATATACGCTACCCCGATTCCAATGAGTACGGCAATGGCCCATTTCTTGAACACCAGCGCAAAGAGCAGGCCGATGGCTACACCGACCACAACGCCCTTTCCGGATCCGGGCCTTCTTTTTCTATGGTCTGTCATTGGGTTTGGCGTTGGGGTTTGATACAAGATTGGCAAACAGACGATAGGCACCGGGCACACCCGCCGGCAGCTGGCGGAAGAATACCAGGCCGGTGTAGATGAACCGTCCCTTTCCGTGGGAGGCATGGATGAGACTGCCCGCCATATCAGCAGATTCACCCGGATCACGCATGCCCAGCACGGTCCGATACCCCGTAGCGGGTGTCTCTGCGAAATAGATGCCGCGCTCCTGCACCCAACCCTCGAAGTCGGCGGGCGTAATGCGATTGGGAATATTGAGCAGCGGATCGGATGGGTCGAGTATGTTCACCGCACTGAACTCATCGGTTACGCGTCCCCGTGAGATATTGAAAGGCAGCGGACCGATCCGTGCCTTCGCCGGGCCGGCGAAACTATTGGTATTGTACTGAACGACCAGATTACCTCCTTGCGCGACATAGTCCATCAGCACGGCATGCCGGGCATCGAGCCAGGGGTGGACATTGTAGGCACGCACACCCGTGACGATGGCATCGAACTGACGTAAGACGGCAGGTTGCATATCCTCTTCACCGAGGAAGGTCACTTCGAATCCGAGTTCGGTCAGGGCCTCGGACACTTTATCGCCCGCACCCCGCACATATCCGACCTTACGGCCGGTAGTGGCAACGGGGGCTGAAAGCGCAACGGTGCGGTCAGGATAAAAATACCGGATGACGGGGATGTGATCGTATTCGATCTCAGAAAGTGCGAGCGTATTTGTTTGTGCGTTGCCGTGATGCCGGTATTCGACAGAAGGCTGCACCATGGCCCTGGATCCAGCAGTCGGTGGTGTGACACTAAGGCTCCGGGTGCGAACCTCTCCCCTGCCCATCCGAAAAGCCGTATCCCTGAGAGACTGGCGCTGGTCGCCGGACATCCAGCCGAAGATAGCTTCCGCACTGTTCACGCGGGTGTTGGCCGCAGCGGTGACCTGCAGGGACCTTGAGCCGGCCTTTCCCGTACGAAAGAGCATCACGCCCGGCGTGGCATTGACAACTACAGGCGGTACGACATGCAAAGGCTGGAAACGCTCTCCCTTCACCGGATCAGTGAATTTATACATCACCGCCCTTGAGAATTCAACCGGTACCCCTTCCACTTCGTTCAAAAAGCGGGTCGTGTAAGCAGGTGGGTTCTCCGGCATCCCGATCATGGAGGGATCGGCGACGCTGAAGGACCCCGGCGCCATATCCCTGGCCAGCCAGTAAGGCTGGGAGAGCGGACGATCGCCCGGCACATGGAGGATATGCGTAACCGCTAGATTCCGGTTCGGCTGGAGGCTCTGTGCGATCGTGGTATCGTGTCCATCGAGGTGAGTGGAGATCCATCGGGCACGGATGCCCGTTCGGTTATTCACCTGTACCGACACCATGAGGCTGTCATCCTGGGCAACGATGGGCTGATTGGTAGTTGCTTCGAGGTACAGGCCGGCAGTGGCAGCGATCAGTTCAGTAACTTCCCGGAGTTTCGCATCCCGCCATACCGATGCCGGCAGGGCGGAGATGTCTTTATACAAAGCGGCCAGTCCTGCTGCGGATGCTGAAGGGTTGGAGAGCGAGTAGCCACGGAGGATCTCATCGATCCGGCTTTCCAGCGCCTGTCCTCCGGGGATCCGGCTCCAGCGGATATCTACATCATCGAGGAGGTCCTTTGAGGCACGGTCACCCAACAGATGTACGAAATACTCGAGGGAGGCCCCACGTGAAGACGGCACGCCGAAGCCCTGGCTTTTATGCTGGCTGCGGCTTTCAGCGGAGATCTCTCCCAGGCTGCGGCCTATGAGGGGAAGGTATCCACCGACATCGATGCGGAACTGGTCGGGGGATGTTGTGTTGTTTCCGCCAAAATTGAAAGTATTCCACAGGATGCGCTTCGCCTGCCATGGTTTCACACCGAGGGCAAAATGCTCCGGAAACCGGGCGGGATCAGCAGCGGCAGTGAAGGCTTCGCGGGCGAGGACCCCGGAGGCGGAATGATGTCCGTGACCGGCGCGCGAATCCTCCGGGAACCGGGTCACGATCACATCGGGCTGAAATTTCCGGATCACCCAGACCACATCCCCGAGGATCTTTTCACGACCCCAGGTACGCAGGGCCTCATCTGTGCTTTTGGAAAACCCGAAGTCAAAGGCCCGCGTGAAGAACTGCTCTGCGCCATCGATGCGGCGGGCCGCCAGGAGTTCCTGTGTGCGGATCAGTCCGAGTTCGATGCCCTGTTCGTCGCCGATCAGATTCTGGCCGCCATCGCCCCGCGTCAGGGAGAGATAGCCGGTACGGAGATGCCGCTCGCGGGCCAGACAGGCCAGGAGCCGTGTGTTTTCATCATCCGGATGGGCGGCCACGTAGAGCACGGATCCCAGGACTTTCAGTCGCTGGATGCCGGCAAAGATCTCGGC
>CANHUK010000251.1 GCA_947463755.1 Chitinophagaceae bacterium | reverse complement strand
GGCTGGCTGCGCGACCAGGAGGTTGTATTCTTTGGCAGCGGTGCGGGAAAATTCCGCGAGATCTGCGATCATCCCAATGCCCGGTTCGCAGACATGACCTCCGGCAGCCGGGAACTCGTTACGCTTGGCCTTGCAGCCTTCGGTAGACGAGACTTCGCCGAAACAGCCTACGCAGAACCTTTCTATGGAAAGGCCTTCCACAGCACCGCAAAGCTGCAGTGACCAAAAAAGGGCGGGGAGTACATTAAAATGTTTTATCATGTGACCCTTCCGAGCACATTTCTGCTCTATCTTAGACAGCGAAATCGATTTAACAAGGCCACGTACCCAGTATGCCATATGAACAATACCGACGACATCAAGGATCCTCTCTCTCCAAGAGACCAGGAAGCAACCATGGAAGGACCGCTTAAAATAGACTATCTGAGCATCAAGAAGGCCGCACTGGTGTTGCGTGCCCTGAACCATAAACTTCGGCAGCAGATGATCAGGCTGCTGGAGGAAAATCGTCGGATGACGGTGACTGAACTATATGTCCAGCTTCGGCTGGAGCAGTCGGTGGCCTCCCAGCATCTGGCCATCCTGCGTCGGGCGGGGATCGTCAAGGCAGAGCGGGACGGAAAATTCATCTACTACCGCATCAATGAGGAAAGGGTGCGTCGCATCAACGAATTCGTCGACACCCTGCTGAACTGATTTCCGCGTCTCGGCTGCCCGCATTTTTGACGTAGTTTCGCGATCCCGGATGGATCCATCCCGGGTAAACTCTTGCAGATGCGCGCACTCAATCCATTGGAATTCAAGCAATTATTAGATTCCGACGACAGTATTATCGTACTGGACAGTCGGCATGCGGATGAATTTGCAGACGGGCATGTTCCCGGCGCACTATTCATTCCCTTTAACGAGCATTTCGACCAATGGCTGACCACACTGATCCCTGCGGGACGCAGGATCCTCCTGGTATGTCCGGATGGTATGGCGGCTACATTGGCGGAGCGGATTGAGCGTTGCGGAAGGCCGGTGCCGCAGGGATGGCTCGGGGGCGGGATGGCAGTCTGGGTGGCGGACCATCTGGAGTTCCATCTGGTGATCAGGGTAGAGGCAGATGAACTGGCGATGGACCTGCCCTACGATGAACTGTTGCTGGTGGTGGATGTACGCACCGAAGCGGAATTTGCGGAGGGTCACGTGCGGGATGCGATGAACATTCCAATGCACAGCATCTCGGACGCCTGGACACTTTCGCTGATCGAAGAGGAGCAACATGTGTATGTCTGCGGTCCTTCCGACGAAAAGAGTATCATGGCGGCCTCCGTCATCCTTCACCAGGGCTATTCCATCCTTCGTACAGTGGATGGTGGCTGGGAGGCGATCCGCAGCCAGAAAGGTATACCCATCGAAAAGGAGACAGACAAGCTCAACTGATGCCGTTGAGGGGTTCCAGTACCCGGTCGGCATATTCGGGCCGGTAGGCGTGCTTCCAGCGCCGATGGCTCCAGAGATAATTATCCGGACTTTTCCGGATGCATTCCTCCACATAGCGGGCATAGGCCAGGGTGAGTTCGCCGGGCGCCGTCTCAGAAGCGTCTTCTGTGGCCAGTACGGCATCGAAAGTGTAGCAACCCCTGCGGACCTTGTAGAAATGGGCGAATACAACGCCCAGCTTCCGTTCCCTGGCAGCGCGCTCCGGGCCCGGGATGAAGGCGGTCGGGGTGTTGAAGAAATTCAGCCACCATGCCTCGGCAGGTTTGCCCGGACTCTGGTCTGCTACCAGGGCCAGCGCATAGGCCGTTTGTGCATATTCGCGCTCCACCTGATCGAAATTCCGTTTAAAAGCGGTGGCCGGCACGAGGACCGTACCGTATCTGCTCCGGAACCTTCTGAAGATGCGTTCCAGGGCCCGGTTTTTCAGGGGCATGTACACGCCGAGGAAGGGCACGTCGAGCGCCCGGGCCACGCCGAGGTTCACGAACTCCCAGTTGAAATTGTGCATGGCGTGGATCTGGCAGGTCCGTCCTGATCTCACCACACCCGAGATCAGGGACATGGTTTCTTCGTTCACCTTGAAATGACGATCGAAGGCCCGGTCGCTCATGCTGATGATCTTGATCGTTTCCAGCAGGGTATCTGTGAAATTCTTGTAGAACCTTTTCGCCAGCCGGTTTCTTTCTGTATCCTTCAGTTCCGGAAAAGCACGCTGCAGATTCTCGAAGACGACACGCTTCCGGTAACCGAAAACGTGGAACGCCAGTAAATACATGAAGTCCGACAGGGCATAGATGATGAACCACGGAAGCAGGGACAGCAGATAGAGCAGGGCGTTGACGAGCTGATACATGTCGGTTGCGTTGACTGGATGCGCGGTGGGCGGGGGTTCAGAGTACGATGTTCTGGACCAGCCGTTGCTTGTAAGGATGGTC
The DNA here is from genome assembly GCA_947463755.1 of Chitinophagaceae bacterium. GTDB lineage: Bacteria > Bacteroidota > Bacteroidia > Chitinophagales > Chitinophagaceae > Pollutibacter. The sequence goes on along the minus strand of CANHUK010000251.1, from coordinate 1,770 downwards.
GGTATTGTAGTGAAGTCCGCGGCTCTCCTTTCTGAACTGTGCGCCTTTCACCACCAGGTAGGATACCGTGATCATATTCCTGAGTTCGCAGAGCTGTGGGGAGAGGATCGTCTTCTGGTAGAGGGCCTCTGTTTCCTCATGCAACAGGTCAAGCCTGCGACTGGCCCGCTGCAGACGCATATCAGACCGAAGGATGCCCACGTAGTCAGACATCAGCCACTGCAGTTCCTTCAGGCTCTGGGTGATGAGGATCTTTTCGCGGGGTTCGGTCGTACCGGCCTCATCCCAGTCGGGTATATCCTCGCGGATGCATACCCGGTCGATCGCAACAGCCGCATCGATACTGATACGATGGGCGAAGACCATCGCCTCGAGGAGGGAATTGCTGGCGAGGCGGTTGGCACCGTGAAGCCCTGTCGACGCACATTCGCCGGCAGCGTAGAGTTGCCGGATGCTGGTACGACCGTAAAGGTCGGTCTTGATCCCGCCGCAGCTGTAATGGGCCGCCGGGGCGACAGGTATCAGGTCTTTTGACGGGTCGATGCCTATGCTCCGGCATTTCTCCAGGATGTTAGGGAAATGTCGGCTGAAATTGCCGGCATCCATGTGGCGGCAGTCGAGCCAGACATGTTCCGTTCCGTGGATCTTCATCTCGCTGTCGATCGCACGGGCGACAATATCGCGTGGTGCGAGGTCCCTGCGCTCATCGTATCGCTCCATGAAGGCTTCACCCGAATGGTTGCGGAGAATGCCACCGTCTCCGCGCACGGCCTCCGTGATCAGGAAGGAGTGCCCCTTCACCTGGGGTTCGTGCAGTGCGGTGGGATGGAACTGGATGAATTCCATGTTCTCGATGCGTCCCTTGGCCCGGTAGACCATGGCCACACCATCACCGGTTGCGATGGCAGGGTTCGTGGTCGTCCGATAGATCTGTCCGTTGCCACCGGTCGCCAGCAGGGTCATACCTGCCAGGATCTTATCGATCCGGTTCGTCTGGAGGTTGAGGGCGTACACGCCGTAACATTCGATGTCGGGGGTTGACTTCATCACCAGGTAGCCCAGATGATGCTGGGTGATCAGGTCGACCACGAACCAGTGGCTCATGACCTCGATGTTGGGTCGCAGCCGCACCGCCTCCAGCAGAGCGCGTTCCATCTCCTTTCCGGTGACATCCTTGTAGTGCAGGATCCTGGATTCGCTGTGGCCACCCTCCTTTCCAAGGGCGTAGTCGCCGTCGGCATCCTTGTCGAATCTGGCACCCCATTCGATGATCTCGCGGACCCTTTGCGGGCCTTCCGTGACCACCGCCTCCACCGTTTCGCGCTGACAGAGTCCGTCACCTGCGATCAGGGTGTCTTCGATGTGCTTGTTGAAGTCATCCGAATCCTCATCCCAGACGGCGGCGATCCCACCCTGCGCATACTTGGTATTCGTCTCGTCGGAGATGGTCTTGGTGATCACCGTCACCCGCTTATCGGGACGCGCTTCTGCTACCTTAAGGGCGAAGGTGAGTCCGGCGATGCCGGAACCAATGACGAGGAAATCGGTTTGCATGCGGGCGGGTGTCGGCAGGGTGAAGGATCGTTGTGCAGATCAGTCGGCCTTCAGATTTCGGTGGCTACCGTCGCAATACGGCGGGTTCTTGGTTTGCTTGCACTGGCAGAGCCATACTTCCTCCTGTTGTTCGAAGGTCACTTTCAGGCTTTTGTAGGGCATGCCTTCGATCTGCTTGTGTCGTCCGTCGCAGAAGGGTTGTTTTTCACTCAGGCC